>CAIYSZ010000046.1 GCA_903928965.1 uncultured Pseudomonadota bacterium | reverse complement strand
ATAGGAGGTTAGTTCCTTCTTGGATTCTTTAAGCTTAAAACGTGCCATAGTCAAAATGGGTGAATAGCGCAAAGCTGTATTATAACTTATTTATCATATGCTTGTGGCCGTTTTGCGTGAATTTAACACGGATTCAGGATTAATGCTTTGCGTCCAATAAGGCTGAATACTGTTAACAACATAAAAAATAGTTTTGTACATGTACAAATTAAGGCGTCAAATTAAATTTTAACTGGAGATAATTATTTCACACGACATAAAAATATTCAATCAATTCAAGTTTATTACTAAATATTGACCGACATTGCGCCGATGATCGCATACTTTTTCAACTCGCTCGCCTCTGGCAGTAAACCGGCTTATTTTCTAATCCAAGCTTACCGGACTTGCTCCTTGGGCGATTATAGCCTCCGCTCCGGGCGGTAATCGGCCAGCAATTGCTGCAATTTATTGAAATCGGCCGGTTTCACCAAAAACTCATCAATACCGGCTGCTTGCGCTCTTAAGCGGTCTTCCTCGCGCCCGTAACCGGTCAAGGCGATTAGCAAAATGTGTGTCAACGCTGGATTACCGCGTAGGGTTTTAGCTAAATCGTATCCATTCATTTCCGGCAAGCCGATGTCGAGAATAATCACATCCGGCAGGATGCTCTCCGCTTGCGCCAATCCGTCCACGCCGGTATAGGCAATGCTGACTTGATAACTTTCCATGTCCAGCAACATCGCTAAGCTATCGGCGACATCGTGATTATCGTCTACCACCAGAATATGCAAAGGCTGTTTTTTATCAATCGGCCCCGGCGGTTTAATATCTTGTTCAAACGAGGAGAGCGGCGCGGTTGACGCCGACTCCGGGCTAAGCAAACGCGGCAGCAAAATTACAAATTCACTGCCTTTGCCGAGGCCAGCGCTATAAACCTTAATTCTGCCGTCATGTTTTTCCACTATTTGCTTAACAATGGTAAGTCCTATCCCCAAACCGCCATCAGTTCGGTCCAAGCTGCGGGAAGTTTGGTAGAACAAATCAAACAGCTTGGGCAAATCGGCGGCGGCGATGCCCTTACCGTTGTCCCACACCCGAATGCATACTTTGTCGGGAGTGGTTTCCACCTTGAGCTCTATGTGACCGCCGACCGGCGTGTACTTGGCGGCGTTGTTCAACAAATTAGATATCACTTGCGCCAAACGGACCGCGTCGCCTTCAAGCCAGATAGGCTCTTCCGGCAGCAACAGTTTGAAATGTTGCTGCCGGCAGTCCATCAGGTTTTGGCTGCTTTCCACCGCGGGAGTAATGGCCGCATGTATCTCCAAGGGCGCTTTTTTTAGCAAGATTAAACCGCGGTTGATGCGGGATATATCCAACAGATCATCGACCATGATAGTCAAATGCCGGACTTGGCGCGCGATGATCTCCTTAGCCAGCGCCATACGATGCACGTCAATATGCTCCTGATTCAGAATTTCCACGGAATTTTTGATTGGAGCCAAGGGATTGCGCAATTCATGGGCCAGCATGGCCAAAAAATCATCCTTTTGCCGATCAGCGTCGCGCAAGGATTGCTCAATGAGTTTTTGTTCGGTAATGTCGTTAATAAAGCCGAATAAACGCTTGGCCTGACCGTCGGCCGTCAACAAGTGTTTGGTTTTAACCGCAATCCAACGTAATTCACCGTCCACCCGGCGAATGCGGCATTCGTAACTCCAGTCCTTGAGCTTTTCAGCGTATTCATGATAAATGTGTAGAATGCGCTCGCGGTCTTCTTCCACCACATGCCGCAGAAATATCTCGAATGACCAATCCGCAAGCGGTTTGTCGTAGCCGAATATTTTGGCGTGCATTTCAGAGCGCCAAAATTTACCGGAGAGTAAATTTCGCTCCCAGGCTCCGACTTGGCCGACTTCCAAAGCAAATCGCCAACGTTCCTCGCTTTGACGCAAGGTGGCTTCCGCTTGCTTGCGCTCGGTTATGTCCAGGTTGGTACCGACCAACGCCACCACCAGTCCGCAGGAGTCTATCCGTTTACTGTAGACCACTTGAATGAAGCGGATTTCTCCGTCACTATAACGCCGAATGCGGAACATACTGGTTTTATTGCCGTCTTCAACAGTGACTAGGCGGCCCGTTTCTTGTTCTCCCGGCAAATCCTCGGGTAACACGCTGTCTGTCCAAACCGAATAATCAACCAGGTAATCGTCGGTGGGTATCAAACCATAAATACGGAACATTTGCGCGTCCCAAGTCACGCTATTGTTGCCCAAATTCCATTCCCAAATGCCGACCCCAGAGGCCTCGGTAGCCAATTGCATGCGCTGTGCGTTGCGCAGGCGATCACAATCAGCGCGCTTGCGTTCTCCGATATCCGTTATGAATGCATAGTATAAAATGGGTTGGCCGTTGGCGGCGGCCTGCATGTTAACCAATAATTCAACCTGCACCCGTTCGCCGTTCTTATGTATATATTCCTTTTCATAGCGCACCGCCAGACCGGTTTCCACGACCTCCCTAATTTTTGCCTGCTCGAAGGCATGATATTCCGAGGGCGTCAAATTGGCTATGCAGTTCATGTTCATCAGCTCATCCGCGGAATAACCGGTTAATGATTCATAGGCGGCGTTAAACAGGGTCAATTTGCCGGAAACGTCGGCTATCGCCATGGGTTGGGACGAATACCGAACCAAATCGGCCAAAATCTGATTTTCCTGTTGGCTGGCAATCAAACGTTGTTCGGCTTGAATCCTTTCTGAAATATCTCGAATGATGGCGGTATAGATTTTTTCCGGTCCTTGGCCGCTATGCGCAATGGAAACTTCGATTGGAAACATGGAACCATCCGCGCGCAAACCGAATACGGGCTTGCGTTCGCTCATCCGGCGGCAAGTGACGTTTCTCAAGCCAAATGTTTCGACATTATCATAATGCTCCCGCCGAAATTGCTCCGGTATAAAAACTTCTAACGGCATTCCCAACGCGCTTTCCTCGGAATAGCCGAACATACGCTGGGCGCCGGTATTGAACAAGGTTACGCGTTGCGCATCATCAACGGTGATGATGGCGTCCATCGCCGACTCCACAATATCCACATAACGGCGGCGGCTGTCCTGCAATAACCGGCTGCTTTGCTCCAAGACGCTGACATCTCGAAAACTCCAGACCCGGCCAATCACGTTATTGTTGACATATTGCGGCAAGGAATAGCTTTCAATGGTTCTACCGTCTCTGAAGTGCAGCACGTCGAAGGTTTTGCAATGCGGATTGAGCTTCAGCTCGTGCACCCTGCTAGCAAACCAAGCAGGGTCGGCCAATTGTTCCATGAGATGAATCAAAGCCGCCTCGTGGTCGCTGCTGGCGGCCAACCAAGGCTCAACATTCCACATCGTCAAAAATTGTTGGTTGAACAATTTCCAATTGTGATCAAGGTCAACCGCCAAGATGGCGTCCTTGCAGCAATTCAAGGTAGCCTGTTGCAGCGAGGTTAGTTTAGCCAGCCGGCGGTTAATGCTGTAAACATAAGTGGTGATCGCCAATATCAGGCTGCTGGCTAATGACAGGCCGAACAACAAATTATAAACGTGATGGGTGTTAGTAGGCGGTTGCGGCAGGTATAAGAAATTCTTCAAATCGACGTCGGCCGGCATCATGCCGAGTTCGGCGTAACTAGTGGCGATATGCCGCCAGCGTTCCGCGCTCATATGGCCAATTGGCGTCAATTCCGGTTCGATCAATTTTTTTAATGCTTCGGCTTCAAAGGTCAAGGCCTCTAGGCTCTTATCCGGCGCGTAGCGTTCGTGTATCAAACGGCTGGTTTCCTCGACATTATCCAAGGCATAACGCCAGCCTTGCAGGCTAGCTAATAGAAAAGCCTCCACCACGGCGGGATCGCGTTTAAGCAGCTCTTGACTGGTGACCAAAATATCGTTGTAAAAATCCACTCCGTAATCGCGTGGACTGATCAATGTATAAGCCAACCCTTGTTGCTGAAGCAGAAAGGTTTCGTTGCTGCTATAGCCGAAAACAGCGTCAACTTCGCCGTCAATCAATTTTTGAATGAACCCAATTTCGGTATCCGGCATGATGTCAAGTTTCTTGATGTCTATGCCCTCTTTATGTAACAAGGCCATTGCTTCCGTCGATTCTGAAAACAACAAGCGTTTTCCCTTCAAATCAAGCAAGCTTTTGATACCGCTATCGGCGCGCGCCATCAATACGCCTGGCGAATTTTGCATAATCGCCGCCAATGCCACCACCGGCTGTCCAGTCGCATATTCAATAACCGCGCCGCTGCTGGTTACGCTGAAATCCGCCTGACCCGCCAACAGTTGCTGAATCAGCTGCCGGTCGTGACTGTTGAATCCGCCCTTATTCGGCAACGGCGCGCCTTCCAAAATTTCTACGTCCAGGCCGGCATCCTGGTAATAGCCTTTCTCCAACGCCATGTAATAGCCGGCGAACTGGAATTGATGGAACCATTTCAGTTGTATACGGATTTTCTCTTGTGCCGAGGTTACTTGGCAAACGGCTAACAACAGTAACATCGGTAAAATTTTGCACAATGTATTCACAAATGTATTCACAGCAGCTCACTTCCAGTGATGTTAAGATATCGGCTATCAAATTTGCCGGAAACGCAATTGGATATAATCCGGAAGGTGTAATCGCCCGCGCAAGCTACCGAAAAGCCGGGCAACAAAACTTTTACGAAACAACAGGCTAGCTTAAAGTCTCCATATACAGACCTCTCTGATTTTACCAGTATTATTATAATAGCCTCGGATGTTACCATCCATTCTATTTTTACAAAACCTTTTGATTTTTTTATACAATTTAACACCAAGCCCCATCTTTTCATTCGTTGACGCTTAGATTTCGTTTCGGTAAGTAAACTCATAATAGATTGACTATAATCATTTTTTCAAATAAAATCTATTTTTGACCTATAATCTTGCTTCTTATGCGTAACGGATAATCGGCGGTAGAGTCAAAAACTCGGCAATTTTGTTATTTTTATACCTAAAAACGGATATCAAAATGAAACCAAATAGCATCGCCGCCGATATATGCCGTCTGCTCCTAGCAGCGTCGCATGCCGCCTTGTTACCTACAACCAATCAAGTCGTATGAAATCCGTCATCATCATTATCGTCATACTGCTAATAATCTTGACGGTGCTTCGGCGGAACCGGCAAAGGAGCGTTCGCGCCGATTACATTCGTTCTTACCCTTTTCCGCCGGCTCTCTATGAAAAACTCCGTCAGCGGCGGCCGGAACTGGCGCTAAGAGATTGCCAGTTGGTAGAGGATGCGTTGCGGCAGTTTTTCCTGGCTTATTTGCAGGGCGGTTGCCGTTATGTGTCCATGCCGTCCCGAGTAACCGACGATCTTTGGCACGAGCTAATTCTGTACACCCGCCATTACGAACTATTCTGCAAAAAAGCCTTCGGGCGCTTTATGCACCACACACCCGCGGTAGTATTGAGCAAAGACAAGCGGAACAATACCGGCTTGCGGCGCATGTGGTGGTTTTGCTGTCGAGAGGAAAACATCGATCCGTGCAAACCCAGCCGACTGCCGCTGCTATTTGCCATTGATTACAAACTGAAAATTGCCGGCGGCTTTGTGTATAGCCCTGATTGCCGCGCCCTGCAAAACAATAATGGCGCTTCCTCTGTTGTACCTTATTGCGGCACTGATTTTTCCTGCGCCGATTTCGATGGCACGACCGACGGGTTTGGCGACGGCGCGGACGGCAGCAGCGATGGCGGCGGGGATAGCGGCGGGGATGGCGGCGGGCATAGCTGTGGCGGCGGCTGCGGCGGCGGCGATTGACAGTCTAAATTTTCATCAGGGCTTTGCGCTGTTTCGCATAGGCCTCTAGAATTGCCCTAATCATAGGGCCAAATCGTTCTTTCAGTTCTTCACAACGTGTTGAGTTGATAAGCTCGACCCCTTTGCGCTCGCTACGAATCAAACCCGCCTCGCGCAAGATGCGAAAATGCTGAGACAGCGTTGATTTCGGCAATACTTGGTTTTGAATGTTCAAAAAGGTTGAACAGTTCTTGGCGCATTCCGAAGCGGCTAGATTGGCGTAAATTTCCATGCGTACCGGATCTGAAAAAGCATGCAATATGCCTTCAACCGTGATTTCTTCAATGCTCGGATGATAAGGAGTTCTCATAAAAATCATCATAGCATAGCTTGACATTACTGTTTAATAGTTCCATAATTCTGTACAAATGAACCATAAAGTTCATTCCAGCAACCTTTGTTTCAACTTACAGGACTTAAATTATGGGCAAACTTTCCGGAAAAATCGCCGTTATCACCGGCGGAAATAGCGGTATTGGGCTGGCGACAGCCAAATTATTTGCAAAAGAGGGCGCTACCGTCGTCGTCACTGGCCGCAGGCAAGCGGAACTTGATGCCGCCGTCGCCGAAATCGGCGGCAACGTTGTCGGCGTTCAGGGAGACGTCTCAAACTTGGCTGACCTGGATAAACTTTACGCGGAAGTTAAAACCCAATTTGGTCGCCTTGACATTCTATTCGCCAATGCCGGCATATCTGAATTATCTCCCCTCGGCGCGGTTACCGAAGAGCATTTTGACAAAACCTTTGGCATTAATGTCAAAGGTTTGCTGTTTACCGTTCAAAAGGCGTTGCCCTTGTTGACGGACGGCGCTTCGGTCATCCTTAACTCATCCGTGGCCAACACGGTCGGCTTTGAAGGATTTGGGGTTTATGCCGCGACCAAAGCCGCCGTCCGCTCTTTTGCCCGCACCTGGACAGCGGAATTAAAAGCGCGCCGCATTCGGGTTAACGTGGTTAGTCCTGGCCCTATTGAAACGCCTATCTTTGACAAAATAGGCTTATCGGTCGAGCAGAAAGAAGCTTTCGCCGCAAACATAAGCAATCAAGTGCCTTTAGGCCGTTTTGGCCACCCGGACGAAATTGCCCAAGCCGTGCTGTTCCTGGCCTCTTCCGATAGCAGTTATGTGGCAGGGGTGGATCTGTACGTAGATGGCGGCATGGTTGCCGTATAATTTAAAAAACTTAGTTGAGAAGTTTTAGCCCTGATTTTTTAACCAAAGGAATACTATGAAACTTTTTGAAAAAATAAAGCTTGGAGATTATTGCTTAGCCAACAGAATAGTCTTGGCGCCCTTGACACGAGCACGGGCCGGCGTAACCAGACTGCCGAATGCGCTGATGGCGGAATACTATGCGCAACGCGCCGATGCCGGGTTATTGATTTCCGAGGCAACCAGTATTTCGGTACAAGGTTTGGGATGGCTGAATAGTCCTGGCATTTATACTGATGAACAGGCCGAAGCGTGGCAACTGATAACCCAAGCCGTGCATGACCGAGGCGGCAAAATTTTCCTCCAGCTATGGCATTGCGGCAGGGCATCGCACACCAGCTTCCATCCGGAACTTGGCTTGCCAGTGGCGCCTTCGGCAATTAAACTGAATGGGGATTATATTCATACGCCAAACGGCAAACAAGCCTACGAGACGCCACGAGCGCTAGAGACGGCTGAAGTAAAGCAAATCGTGCTGGATTACAAAAAAGCCGCCGAAAAAGCGAAAGCGGCCGGTTTTGACGGCGTTGAAATTCATGCCGCCAACGGCTATCTAATTGATGAGTTCCTGCAAAGCAAAACCAACCACCGTACCGATGAATACGGCGGCAGCAAAGAAAACAGGTCCGTTTTTTTGTTGGAAATTGTCGCCGCGGTCAAACAAATCTGGGATGCCAATAAAATAGGCGTACGGTTGTCGCCCAACGGCGTATTTAACGATATGGGTTCAGAAGATTTTCGCGAACAATTTCTTTATACCGCCCAAGAACTGGCTAAGCATGAATTAGCTTATTTGCACGTGATGGACGGCTTGGCCTTTGGTTTTCACGGATTGGGCGAACCTTTGACTTTGGCGGAGCTCAAAAACGTCTATCCCGGTTCTATTATCGGAAATTGCGGTTACACCAAGGAATTGGCGGAACAAAGGCTACAGGACGGAGATGCGGATTTGATCGCTTTCGGCAGGCCATTTATCTCCAACCCTGATTTAGTCGTGCGCTTCCAACATAATCTGTCGCTGAATCCCGACGCCGAAATGAACGTCTGGTATGCCGATACCGGCGCCAAAGGCTACACCGATTTTCCAAGAGCCGCGCTTACCGCCTAAGCCAATAAATTTGGCTTTTGACAATACCTCTCTATGTATAGGTTGTTGGCTGGCATAATCTTTTTTACCGACTAACTAAGCAGATCGTTAATTTTTTTCATTGGAATAAACAATATGTCATTATCCATGTACCAAGCCTCCATCCCGGTTTTTATCCGGATGCTAAAAAATTTATCGTCGATACTCGACAAAGCTTCCGCCCATGCCGAAGCGAGGAAAATCGATCCTTCCGTGTTCATAAACGCCCGCTTGGCGCCCGATATGTATCCATTGAGCAAGCAAGTGCAAATTGCCACCGATATGGTGAAAGGATGCGCGGCCCGGCTTGCGGGAATTGAATTACCTAGTTATGAAGACAACGAAACCACGTTTGCCGAGTTGACGGCACGGATTGACAAAACCGCGGCTTTTTTACAAAGTGTGACCGCCGAGCAAATCGACGGTAGTGAAGAACGCGAAATTGTCTTGAAGTTCGGCAGTCAAGAAGCTCGGTTTTTAGGTCAAGCTTATTTATTGAACTTTGTGTACCCCAATTTTCATTTCCACCTCACCACTACTTACGACATTTTGCGGCATAACGGAGTGGAATTAGGAAAAAAGGATTACGTTGGCAATTATTAAGCAGCCGGTTTGCCAATCCCCGCCTGACCAGACGCCTCGGCATTGACTTGCTTTAATCAGCGCCTGACGGCTTCTGTCTGGCCTAAATTTAAATCTTCGTAGACCTGACTGATGCTTAAACCCTGGTCTGTTATCATTTGTACCACTTGCAATTTGAAGCTACTGTCGAAATTGCGCCGTTTTTGATTCATGGGGAACTCCTCGGTTGATTTTGCTGTTTTATCAACCTATCTGAGTGTCTACTTTTATTAGACCACTACACTTGGGTATGGATGCTTCAATACAAGCCCAACTGCACTTGCGCCACTTCGGACATCATTTCACGCCCCCAGGGCGGGTCAAGGACGATTTCGACGTTGACCTTGGCGACGCCGGGCAGGGCGCGGATGCTTTTTTCCACGTCGCCTTGAATCACCGGCCCCATGCCGCAGCCGGGGGCGGTGAGGGTCATTTGCACGTGCACGTTGTGGCCGCCGGCCGGGTTGGGGGTGACTTTGCAACTGTAGACCAGGCCAAGATCGACGATATTGACCGGGATTTCCGGGTCGTAAACGGTTTTCATGACTTCCCAGCAGTTGCTTTCCACCGCCGCCGGGCTATCGTCGGCGGTGACGATGTGCAGGGTGTGCGGCTCCAGGCCCAGCGCGTCGGCGTCGATGCCGGCGATGCGTACCATGTGGCCGTAGTCGGTGATGACCGTGTAATTATTGCCCAGGGTCTGGTGAATGGTGACGACTTCGCCTTGGCGCAATTGGCCTGCGTGGCCGTCGGGTATGGTGACCACGTTGACGTCGCGGGTTAGGGTGAATGCTTGGTTTTGCGTCATAAAGCCTCCTCGGCGATGAATGAGCGGGCGTCCAGCGCTTGGCCGGTGACGCCGCGGCTGGCCGCGCCGAATAAATACAGATAGGCCGGCCCAAGATCGGCCGGTGTTGGCAGGCTGGTTTTGTCCTCGCCCGGATAGGCTTTTTTGCGTATCGGCGAGTCCACCGGGCCGGGGCAAAGGATGTTGACCCTGATTTTGCCGGCGGCGGCGAGTTCCGCCGCCCAGATTCCGGCCATGGCCTCCATGGCGATTTTGGACACGCCGTAGCCGCCGTGGTAGGCCTTGGCTTGGCGTACGGCGCTGTCGGTGGTGAACACGACCGAGGCGTCGCCGCTGGCTTGCAATAGCGGTAGCAGCTCTTGGGTCAGTAAAAACGGCGCGTGTAGATTAACGGTGATGGCCTGCGCCCATTCGTGAGGTTTTTGCTGCGACAGCGGGGTGAAAGCGCCGAAGGCGGCCGCCGAATGCAGTATGCCGTGCAGCGCGCCGTAATGCGTCGCCAGCGTGTCGGCCAAGTCTTGGTATTCCTGGGCGTTGGCCCCGGCCAGGTCGAACGGATACAGCGCCGGCTCGGGGCCGCCCGCCGCGATCACGGCGTCGTAAACTTTCTCCAGCCTAGGGATGCTGTTGTCCAGCAGCACTAGCGATGCGCCGTCGCGGGCCAGAGCTTGGGCGGCCGCGCCGCCCAAGCCGCCGCCGGCGCCGGTGATTAAAATGACGCGGTTTTGCGGTGTCATAGCTTATTTATCCAGTCTATCAGTTGTCGCGGGTGTTCCAGCAGGCCGTCCGCCCCCCAGGATTCGATAGGCGCGTCGGCCGGCAAATAGCCGTAAACGGCGGCCAGGGTGCGCATGCCGGCGGCTTTGCCGGCGGTAATGTCGTGAGCGGCGTCGCCGATGTAGACGCAGTTAACCGGTTCCAGCGCGGCTTGTTCGCAGGCGGTCAGCAGCGGCAGCGGATGCGGCTTGGGGTGCGGCGTGCTGTCGCCGCTCACCACGCAGGCGGCGCGCGGGCTCAGTTGCAGGGCGGCGAGCAGGGGATCGGTGAAGCGTTGTTTTTTGTTGGTCACCACGCCCCATTTCAGGCCCAGGTTTTCAATATAGAGCAGGGTCTCGGCCATGCCGTCGAAGCAACGGCTATGCACGGCGACGTTTTGCGCGTAATGATCCAGCATGCTTCCCAGAATGCGTTCGCGGCTTTCCGGGCCGGTTTCCGGCGCGGCGGCGGCGATCATGGCCAGCGCGCCGCGGGATATATGCGGCCTCAATGCCAGGGTCGCATTCGGGCTCAGGCCGTGATCGGTCAAGGCCAGATTCAGGCAGGCGATCAGGTCGGCGGCGGTGTCTACCAGTACGCCGTCCAGGTCAAACAGCACGCCTTGCAGCTTGAATGGGTTTATGCTGGAGTTCATGCCGGCGTCACGTCAGGCGGCGGAATGCGGCCAGATAATTGACGCCAACATCCGGGCCGAGGCTGAATTGCTTGTTTAACGGATTGTAATGCACGCCGGCCATGCCTTCCAGGCTCAGGCCGGCATTGCGCGCCATACGGCATAGTTCGGCGGGTTTGATGAAGCTGTTGAAGTCGTGCGTGCCTTTAGGCAGCATTTTCAACAGATATTCCGCCGCGACGATGGCCAGCAAATAGGCCTTGGTTCCGCGGTTCAAGGTGGAGAAAAACACCATGCCGCCGGGTTTGACCAAGGCGGCGGCCGCTTGCACGATGGCGGCCGGGTCCGGCACGTGCTCCAGCATTTCCATGCACACGGCGTGATCGTATTGGCCGGCTTGCTCGGCGGCCAGGTCCTCGGCGCTGACCACGCGGTAGTTGGCGTTGACGCCGGATTCCAGGCCGTGCAGTTCGGCGATGTCTATCAGGTCGGCGCTGAGGTCTATACCCAGGGCATCCGCCCCGGCGGCGGCCAAGGCTTCCGTGAGGATGCCGCCGCCGCAGCCGATGTCGACCATGCGCGCGCCGTTCAATCGCGCGTGACGTTGGATGAAGTCCATGCGCAGCGGATTGATTTGGTGCAGCGTTTTCAGGTTGCCCTCAGGGTCCCACCACTGTTCGGCATGGGAGCCGAATTTTTGCAGTTCGGCGCGGTTTACATTTTCTGTGTCTGTCATGTTCGGATTGTCGGCCCGCTAGATGGGCAATAGTTTACTATATTACTTGGTTATTTGCCCAGGGTTCCGCCGGCCGCTTCGGGTTGTATGCGCCGCCGCCAGCTTTCGGCCTTGTGCAGCAAGTCGCCCAGGCGCATGCGGCTCAGTTCGCCGTCGCGCAATAGATGCCGGCCGGCCACCCAGACATCGCTGACTTGATGCCGGCCGGCGGCGTAGACGATTTTCGACAGCGGATTAAACCAGGGCTGAGTGGCGGGTTCGTTCAGGTTGACGGCGATAACGTCGGCGGCCTTGCCTATGCTCAGCGAGCCGATTTCCGCGTCTAGGCCCAGCGCCTTGGCCCCATTCAAGGTGGCCATGGCTAAGGCTTGGTGCGCCGGCACAGCGCTGGCGTCGTTGGCGACGGCCTTGGCCAGCAGGGCGGCGGCGCGCATTTCGCCGAACATGTCCAGGTCGTTGTTGCTGGCGGAGCCGTCGGTGCCCAAGGCTACGTTGACGCCGGCGGCTAGGCAAGCGGCGACCGGACAGAAGCCGCTGGCGAGTTTCAGGTTGGATTCCGGGCAATGTACGATATGTCCGCCGCCGGCCGCGTAGAGAGCAATGTCCTCGGCGTCGAGTTGCGTCATGTGCACGGCCATGAAGTTTGGGGCCAGCAGGCCGAGCGCGTGCAGTCGTTGCAGCGGGGTTTGTCCGGTTTGTTGGCGTTGGTTGGCGACTTCTTCCGCGGTTTCATGCACGTGCATGTGCACGGTCAGGCCGAGTTCCTCGGCGCGGGTCTTGATTTGGCGAAGCGGGGCGTCGGAAACGGTGTACGGCGCATGCGGGGCCAAGGAGGCGCTGAGCAAAGGTTCGCCGCGCCATGCCTGTTGCAGGGCCAGCCCTTTTTGCAGATAGGCGTCGGCGTTTTCCGCCCAAGCCGTGGGAAAGTCGAACACGATCAAGCCGAGATTGGCGCGGATGCCGAACTTGACCGCTTGTTGGGCCGTGACTTCCGGGAAGAAATACATGTCGTTGAAGCAGGTGACGCCGCCGCGCAGCATTTCAGCGATGGCCAGTTCCACGCCGTCGGCGACGAATTCCGGGTTGACCCATTTTTGTTCGGCGGGCCAGATGTGCTCTTGCAGCCAGCTCATCAGCGGCAGGTCGTCGGCCAGGCCGGACAACAGGGTCATGGCGGCGTGGGTGTGGCAATTGACCAGACCGGGGAGCAGGGCGTGGGTGAATAGGCGGCGCAGATCGGTGGGCTGGTAGCGCTCTAGCGCGGCGGCGTGCGGCAGAATATTAAGGATGCGGCCTTGATGCACCACTAGGCTATGATCGTGCAGTACGGTTTGCTCCGGTTCGACCGGGATCAGCCATTTGGCTTGGATGATTAAATCGACTAGCATAATGACTCCGCGAAAAATTGTATAATTATACGCTGATTTAATCTTATGTTCGGCGAAACGCCGTCGCGGAGAATACTATTCGATGGCTGATCATTTAAACGTAAACGCCGGTAGCCGGCTTGCGGTGCAATCCTTGATTTGGAACGGGGATAGCCTGGCTGTGTTGGACCAGCGCCGCTTGCCGGAAACCCTGCATTACGACCATTGCCGCTCGGCTAGCGAGGTGGCGGCGGCCATACGTTTGATGCAGGTGCGCGGCGCGCCGGCGATAGGCATCGCCGCCGCTTACGGCGTGGCCTTGTCGGTGCTGGCGCATTATCCGCGAGCCGGATGGCTGGATGCGGTGCGCGCGGATATCGATGCTTTGGCCGCCAGCCGGCCGACGGCGGTGAATTTGTTTTGGGCCTTGGACAAAATGCGCGATCTGTTGGCGGCGGCGCCCGCCGAACCCGCTGCGGCGGCGGCGGAGTTGGCGGAGCGCATTCAGCGGCAGGATATAGAGGCGAATCTGCGCATGGGGGAGCTGGGCGCGGACTTGCTGGGCAACGCCGGGGCGGTATTGACGCATTGCAACGCCGGGGCCTTGGCCACCGGCGGTTACGGCACCGCGCTGGGCGTGATCCGTAGCGCTTACCGGCGCGGCGGGTTGCGGAATATTTACGCCGGTGAAACCCGGCCTTGGCTGCAAGGCGCGCGGTTGACGGTGTGGGAGTTGGCGCGGGACGGCATTCCGGCTACTTTAATCGCCGATTCCGCCGCCGCTTGGTTGATGCGTTCCGGTAAAATCGATTGGATCGTGGTCGGCGCCGACCGGATTACCGCCAACGGCGACGTGGCGAATAAGATAGGCACCTATTCACTAGCGGTGTTGGCTAGACAGCATGGGGTGAAATTGATGGTGGCCGCGCCGAGTTCGACCTTGGATTTGAGCTTGAGCAACGGGAACGGCATCGAGATTGAGCAACGGGACGGCAAGGAGTTATTGGCGGATTGTTATTTGACGCCGGATTCCTTGGTAGGGGCGTGGAATCCGGTTTTCGACGTGACGCCGGCGGAGTTGGTCAGCGCCATCGTCACCGAACGCGGCGTGGCGCTAGAGCCGGCGGTCAATGGTTTGAGCGGGATTTTGCCATGAGTTTGGCGCAGCCATGGGTGATGGCCGATAGCTTGCGCCGGGCCTGGAGTTTATTGTGGCGGCCGGAGTTGCGCAAATTTTTGTTATGGCCGCTGGCGGTGAACGGAGTGATTTTCAGCGCGGCCTATGTCACGGGTTACCATTACCTCAATCAGTGGATTCAGCAATTACTGCCGGCTTGGCTGATTTGGCTGCATTGGTTGTTGCAGCCTTTATTTTTCGTGGCCTTCGCGGTGATGTTGTTTTTCAGCTTCGGGGTGCTGGCTAATTTAATCGCCGCCCCGTTTTACAGCCGCTTGGCGGCGCGCGTGGAGCAATTGCTCGGCGGCGATGCACAAATTCCGGTGGAGGCCGGTTGGCGGCAAAGCCTGGGCGCGGAGTCGCGGCGGCTGCTTTACTTGTCGTCTCGCCTGGGGCCGTTGTCGTTATTATTTTTGATTCCGGGTTTAAATCTGCTGGCCCCGTTGTTGTGGAGCGTATTCGCGGCTTGGGGTTTTGGATTGGAATATTTGTCCTATCCGCTGGAGAACCGCGGCGTATTGTTTCCCGAACAGCAAGCTTGGGCGCGGCGGCGGCCCCTAGGCGTGTTGAGTTTCGGCGCGGCGGTCGGGCTGGGCTTAAGCGCGCCGCTGTTGAATGTGTTTGTCGGCCCGTTGGCCGTAATTGCCGCCGTATTGCTTGTAAATCAATTGGAAGGTGATCAACGTCACGTTTCTTGATTCCCGTCCTGCCGGTGAGGATTGCCTTGATTATAATGCTTGCAACATCATAATCCGCCCGGCCTGGCGTCCGCTTCCGAGCGGATTCCGTATTGGGAGGGCGCCCTGAAGGGAAGGCAAGTAAATGACTCGCACCGTATTTATACCGAAAAAATTTTTGCGAACCGCCGTCGGCGGATTAATCATGGTCTCCGCCATTGCGTTGGAACCCTACGATGTGATTGACGGGGTCACCGCCGCGTCTGTCACTCATCCTACCGCGCAGCCTACGTTAAACTTGACCGCGACGCCGGGCATTAGCGGAAATAAAATCGAAATCAATTCCGGGCAAACCGTCAGCATCAAGTTTTCAGCCACCGACCCAAAAGGGTATAACCAATACGTGGTGGTTGGCTTGGTGAACGGCAATTATTTGTATCCGCCCAATTCATCCCGTATTTCCTTGCCGAGCGGAGCGACGTTCAATAACGTCAACAATGACCGAACCCAGGCGGTATTTACCTGGACGCCTAGCGTGACTAGCGTGTTGCATGAAACATTAACCTTTGGCGCTTTCAATACCTATGGAAGTGGTAATTCCAGCGTGCAAGCCTTGACGATTACGGTGAATAGCGTGGTAAAAGCCAGGGCCGAGAACAATCCGCCGAAATTCACTTCGCATAATACAACGCATGAGACAGTGTTCGCCAATACGCCGGTAAGTTTGAGCGTAACCGTGCAACCGGATAAGGATAAAGACGCTGTTAACATTAACTCCAACGATTTACCGGGCGACGCCACGTTGAGCGCGGCCGCGCTGAATTCCAAGGGGTTATGGGTTTCAACCTTCAATTGGACGCCGACCAAGGACGAGTTGGGTGAAGTGAATGTGACTTTTATCGCTACCGACGCCAATGAAACGGCTAGCCGGAGCTTGACCACGAAATTTAACGTGGAAAGCGATTTGACGCCGAGTTTCGCGTCGCCGGCCTCGCAAACAGTAGTGGTTGGTCAAACCTTGGTCTTTCCGGTGACCGTGAATCCGGACGCCTACACCACCAAGGTGGCCATTACTCCGACGCATTTACCGAAGGGTGCGACTTTAGGCAGTCCGAAATTGGTAAACGGGCAGGTGGTGGCTAACTTGACCTGGACGCCATCTAAAAATGAGGCGAACCATCAATATAAAGTCATTTTCACCGCCGAGGATCAAATGACCGGGGCGCGTCCGGTGACGCAAACGGTGCATTTTACGGTTAAAGCGAAATAATCATGCTTTCGGGTTTAAAATTAAGCGCTGGCGGCGGTTGGTTTCATTGCATGATGACCACTGACGTCAGGTTTAAACGCGAGGCGCGGTTCGGGGAGCGGGTCGCGGGGCGGGGGATTATTTCCACTTTTAACCATAAGAACTTAAAGCATGAACAGTATGAATATGTTTAATTTTAGCCGCCGCGTGCTGGCGCGCGGTTTTGTAGCCTGGGGTTGTTTTGCCGCCGCCGCCCAGGCCTTGGAAGTTGGCGCCGCGGCGCCGAATTGCCAATTGAAGCAATTGACCGACGGTCAAGCGGTGTCGTTGGCGCAACCGGGCAAGGTGTTGTATGTCGATTTTTGGGCTTCTTGGTGCGGCCCTTGCGCGCAATCAATGCCGTTTTTGGAAGCCTTGAAAAACGAGTTTCAAGCCCAGGGCCTAGAAGTGGTCGGGGTGAATGTAGATGAAAACAAGGACGAAGCATTGGCGTTTATGAAAAAGCATCCAGTGAGTTTTACGCTGGCGCAAAACGAAGACGGCCAGTGTCCGGCGGTGTTCGAGGTGCAAGCCATGCCATCGTCGTATTTGATTGATAGGCAAGGCAAAATTCAACACATACAGTTGGGTTTTCATGCTTCCGAGACCGGCGCGGTGCGCGAGAAACTACAGGCGTTATTAAACAATAAATAGAGGAATGGCTTGATGCGAGGGAAGGTCGGTGTCGGTTTGCGCCTATTGCTAGGATGCGGCTTGATAATTTTATACGGTTGCGCCACGCAGGTGGCGCCTTGGCAGCGCGGCAGCCTGGCTAGGCCGCAGATGGCGCTGCAACCCGATCGCTTGGATGCGGAAATCATGCATCATACATACGATTCCAAGGAAGCCGCCAGCGGCGGCTATGGCTTGGGAGGGGGCGGATGTGGCTGTAACTAACGCCGGCGCTTCGAGTTTGTTGGGCGCCTTCGCCGCCGCCGCCTTGGCCTTGCCCGGTTTGTGTCCGGAGGCGCGGGCGGAATTGTCGCCGGAGGATTTGTCCATAGACACTAATTTCAGCCGCTACGCGGAAAGCAATGGCCGCATGAAGGTCGATGTGTATCAAGCGGCGGCGAATTTAGTGGTCAACGATAAGCTGAGCCTGCGCTTGCATGGGGTGAAAGATGTGATTACCGGGGCTTCGCCGATTGGCATCGGCCGAGTGAACGCCGGCAATTGCAAGGGTCCTTCCTTAGGCGATTTGCGCCAATGTTTGTCCAGCGCCTCCATCAGCGACGTACGCGACGCTATTGACATTAACGCTACCTACGCTTTGGATAAGGCGACCTTGGATTTAGATGTAGGGCGTTCCAGCGAAAACGATTACGAGTCGAATTTTTTCAATTTGAGCAGCCGTTGGGATTTTGACAACAAAATGACGACGCTGACCGCCGGTTACGGTTACGCTTCGGATCAGGTGTGGGAAATTCAGGCTATCAATGGCGTTAAGGTGCGTACCTCGCAAAACGGCGGCGATAAGGAGACTAATCAAGGCATGCTGGGCCTGACACGCATCCTGGACAAAGATTCGCTGATTCAGGCGAATGTGACCTATGCCTATAACGCCGGCTATCTGACCGACCCCTATAAATATGTTTACGACCCGGTGGCGTTTTTTTCGCAACCCTATCCGCAATGGGTGCATGAGCGTAGACCGAGCAATCGTAATCAGGTGGGCTTGTTACTGAATTACGTACGCAATTTTGAAGAATTGAACGCAGCGTCCTTGCATGCGGATTACCGTTTTTATGCCGACAGTTGGGGTTTGGATTCACACACTTTTGAGTTGTCTTGGCTGCAACCGGTGTGGGGCGGTTGGATGTTAACGCCGCGCGCGCGTTACTATAGCCAAAATTCCGCCGACTTTTACCAACTTATCGTGACGGGCCAACCGTCGGCGTTTTTATCCTCGGATTACCGGTTGGCGGGTTTCGGCGCGATCGGCGGCGGCATGCATATCTCCAGGATGTTTTTCGACCGCTTGAAGGTCTCCGGCGGCGTTGATTTTTACCAGCGCGAGCGGGCTTGGGGGTTTTCCGGCGGCGGTGGCACGGCGCTGGATAATTTTAGTTTTTCCATGTTTTCGGTCAGTCTGAATTTGAAGTTTTGAAGGCGGTTGGCGGCGCGAAGCGGGCATTAAAGCCCAAGCTTAAACTGGAAATATACCGAAATAGTTTTGCTTCAAAACTATTATGGGTTATCATTTGCGCGCCTGTGGCGTTTGGATGCTGTTTTCCGGCGCATGCAGTGAAAAACTAAAATAAATTCAGAGAGGGGAATATGACAGAATCCGACGTTATCGAACAAGCATCACTTTACGAGAGAATTGGCGGAGAGGCGGCGGTCAACGCGGCGGTCGATTTATTCTACGATAAGGTGTTAAATGATTACCGGATCAACCGGTTTTTTGAAAAAACCGACATGGCTAAACAAGCGGCGCATTTGAAAGCGTTTATGGCTGTGGCGTTTGGCGGGCCGAATAGTTATCAAGGCCGTTCCTTGCGCGACGGGCATGCGCGTTTAGTGAAACTGGGTTTGGACGATAGCCATTTCGATGCGGTGGTGGAAGATTTGGCCGCGACTCTGGTTGAGTTGAACGTACCGCAAGAGTTGATTCAGGAAGCCGCGGCTTTGGTCGAAAGCGTGCGCGGCGAGGTATTGGGCCGCTAATTTCGCGCTGGCGCGCCGCTACCCGCCATTTCCAGACATGCGGTCGGCGGCGGCGGCGACCAGTAATGCGCTTTCCTCAGTTTTTCCGCGCTTAGAACTATGCCGTCCCGCCGGGTTTCCAGACTGAGTTCGCCATCCGCGGCGGTGTTTAGGCATTGCGCGGTTAGGGCTTGGTAGCGGGCGAGCGGCGCGGGATGCGGAAAGCCGTAACGGTTACGGTAGCCGGCGGATATGAGCACGTATTCAGGCTTGACTTGGCTTAAAAACGCCATATTCGACGAGCTGTTGCTGCCGTGATGCGGCGCTAGCAATATCGCGCTATGCAGGCTTTGGCGGTAATGGGCGGCGAGCCAGGTTTCGGCGGCTTGTTCTATGTCGGCTGTCAATAAGGCATTGTCCTGTTTGGCGTGGATGTGCAATACGCAGGCATTGTCGTTTTCCTTGGCGAAATACCTAGGATTAGGCGGCGATAGCATGGCGAAATCGACGCCATCCCAATTCCAATGTTGTCCTTCGCGGCAATAGTCGCCTTGCGCCAGCTCCGCCCAGGGCGCGGCGCTGCTGTAAACCTGCCGCGGCGGAATATGTTCCAATATAGCCGCCGCGCCGCCGCTATGGTCGTTGTCGGCGTGACTGACTACCAATACGTGTAATGGAACGGCGTCTAGGCGGCGCAGTTGGTCTGTTAATCCGGCGGAGGCGGAGCCGTTTGCGGGCGGCAGGCCGGTATCGAACAGCAGATTATGGCGGCGGGTTTGCGCCAATACCGCCAAGCCTTGGCCAACGTCGAATACGGTGAGGCGAATTTGGCCGAATTCCGGCCGTTCCGGCGCGCGCAGCCAGAGCGGCAAGCACAGCGCGAGGCCTAGATAGCGCGCCGGTACGCCGCGCGGGGCCAAGAGCAACAAAACCCCGGCGGCGGACAGAGCGAGCCCCGCCGGGGTTGGTTTGGCGAAATATTGATTGGCCCAGGGCAGTTCCGCGATTCGTTCAAGGCACTGCAACAGGCGTTGCAGCAGGTAGTCGGCGCAACGCAGCAGGACAAGTCCCGCCGGCGGCCAGACCAACAGGCCTAGAACGCCGCCCAGCGCTAGCGGGGCGATGAGAAATCCCACCCATGGCGCGGCGATCAGGTTGGCGAGGGGAGCTATTACGGAAATTTGCTGAAAAAATAGCAAGGTAAGCGGGGCTAGTCCGAGAAATACGGCGCATTGGGCAAGCAAAAGAGCGGTTAAAGGCTGGGGACGGCGCAGGCGCGAGTCGCCGATATAAAATAAGCAGGCTACCGCGACGAAAGATAGCCAAAAACCGGGAACCAGCACCGACAAGGGTTGCCAGGCCAACACGGAGATAAGCGCCAGCGACCAATAACGCCAAACCGAGACATGGTGGCGGCCAAGGCCGGCGATTAGCGCTAAGGCCAACATCAGCAACGCGCGCAGGGTGGGTACGGAATAGCCCGCCAACCCGGAATAGAGCAAGGCGGCCAGACCGGCCGCGGCCGCGGCGATGCGGTCGGGGCTAAAGGCTGGCCAACCCAGGCGTAGCCATAGCCGTTTGGCCAGCAGAAAACAGAGGCCGGCGACCAAGGCGATATGCGAGCCGGAAATGACGATTAAGTGCGTGGTTCCGGTGCGCCGGAACAAGTCCCATTGCTGGGGCTTGACGCTGTTTTGCCAGCCTACGGTCAGGGCTTGCAGTAATTCCGGTTCCTGCAATGGTTCCAGGCGGGCGATGCGGGTGGCGATGAGTTGCCGCCAGATGGCGAAGCGCGCGCCGAGGCCGTCATCCACGCCTTGCGCCAGCGGTTCAGGTTGTTCAAGCACGACGCCGGAACCGCCTACGCCTTGGGCAAGTAGGTTGATGTCGGGGTTCAGCGCGGCGGAGGCGCTTTTGGCGTGCAGCGGTTCCAGCTTGGCGCTCAGCAGCCAGCATTGGCCGGGAGCAAGACTATGCGGCGGCCGCGGCCACAGTAATCTCAGTTTATGCGGAAAGCCGCTTCGGTCGCTGGCGAATTCAAATTGCAGGTTGTCGCCGCGCGGGCTTGAGTTTGGGAGGCCGTCAATGCAGCCTTGGATACGGTAAATGCCGGCTTGATCTTCGCGCAATAAGTGGCCGAGCATGTCTTGGCCGCGCCATGAGGCCCAGATGACGCCTAGCGTCAACCAAACCAAGGGGTAGGCGCGCAGCCGCCAGGCCAGCGCGGCGAAGGCGGCGAGCAGGCCAAGCTGAAAAATGCCGGGGAGCCGGGCGAGTTGTTCGGTCAGGCCTATGCCAAGAGCAAAGCCCAAGCTGGATAACAGCATCGGAATGTGGGTTGTGGCGTTGCGGAGCGGACGAAATTAGCCGGGCCTTCATGAAAGGTTTGCGCCGGCTCTTTCGTTAATCCTCCTTGTTTGCCGTCTCCGGATGCTCCACGGCTTGCACGAATCCGGCGAAGTAGTTGGCGGGGACGGTGAAGGGGTCGAAATCGGCGCTGGCGGAGCCAAGTTGCAAATTCAGGCCGCTGGCCAAGCCGGCTTGCAATTCCGCCGGGCTTAGGTCTATGGATGCCCGGTCGCGGAACAGGCAGGCATAGACCAAGGTGTTGAAAAAATCGCATTGCATGTATATATGCTCGCGGGTATGCACCGGCAACACGGAGCCGTTGGCGAGCTTGACTTGCGAGTAATCGCGTTTATTGCGGTCTCCGTAGAAAACGTCGATCAATATTTGATAGCTGGTTTCGCCATTGGCTTCGCGTTGCGCGGCGAGGCGGGAGTAAACGGTGTCGTAGCCGTAAAACAAGCTGCGATAACGGCGGTTGATAATTTCCGGCCCTTTCCAATGCTGTTGCCGCTGCGGGTTTTGCCGGTAATCGGTGTTGGCGGCGATTTCCGGCGGGCTGGCGGTTTTGGGGTCCAAGGCGCAGCCGCCGAGGGCGAGCGCGGCCAGGGTAAGCATTGCGGTGAACGGCTGTTTAGTCATACGCGGCGGTTTACGGTTGGTCTTTTGGCTAATATACCAAGATTGCGCCGGTTTGTCGCGCCGCCGCTTTGCGGTAGAATGACGACTCTTTTAGCCTGAATTTAAAGATGAACACGAGCGCTTCCGATGTCATTCATACGCTGACCCGCATCAAGGATTATATCCGCTGGGGAGCGAGCCGGTTCGTGGCGGCGAATATTTTTCTAGGCCATGGCGTGCAGACCGCCCTGGACGAGTCCGCCGCCTTGGTGTTGCATACCTTAGGGCAACCTTACGATTTGCCGAACGTGTTTTTGGATAGCGTGTTGACGCTGAATGAGCGGCAAGCGGTGTTCGAGATTATCGAACGACGGATTAACGAGCGCAAGCCGTCCGCGTATTTGACGCACGAGGCGTTATTCGCCGGTTTGGCGTTTTACGTAGACGAGCGGGTATTGGTGCCGCGTTCGCCTATCGCCGAGCTAATCGGCAATCATTTTGAACCCTGGATTGAGCCGGAGCAGGTGCTTAACGTGCTGGACCTGTGCACCGGCGGCGGCTGCATCGCCATTGCTTGCGCTTACGCCTTTCCGGAGGCGCAAGTGGACGCGGCGGATATTTCCGCGGATGCGTTGGCCGTGGCGCGGATTAACGTCGAGAAACATGAGCTCGGGGAGCAGGTGACTTTATGCCGCTCGGATTTGTTCTCGCAGTTGCCGCGCAAGCCCTACGATATTATCGTCAGCAATCCCCCGTACGTCAGTTTGGCCGAGTGGCGCGGCTTGCCGGCGGAATTCCACGCGGAACCGGAGCTGGGCTTCAAAGGCGGCGAAAACGGGCTGGATTTGGTGTTGCGGATTCTGGCGGCTGCGCCGGATTATCTGGCCGAGCATGGCATTTTAGTGGTCGAGGTCGGCAGCAGCGCCCAGACCCTGGCTGATTTGTGCCCGGAGGTTCCATTTTGTTGGCTTGAGTTCGCCAAGGGCGGCGACGGGGTGTTTTTGCTGAGCGCCGGGCAATTGCACGATTATCATTCAATCTTTGTACACGCATTATCATGTCAGGAAACAGCATAGGTAAATTATTCACCGTCACTACCTTCGGCGAGAGCCATGGCCTCGCGCTTGGCGCGATTATCGACGGTTGCCCGCCGGGTTTGCCTTTATGCGAGGCGGACATACAAATCGATCTGGACCGGCGCAAGCCGGGTACGTCACGGCATACCACGCAGCGGCGGGAGGCGGACGAAGTGAAGATTTTGTCCGGCGTGTTTGAAGGGTTGACCACCGGCACGCCGATCGGTTTGTTGATTGAGAACACTGATCAGCGATCCAAGGATTACGCGAAAATCGCCGGCAGTTTTCGGCCCGGCCACGCCGATTACACGTATCAGCATAAATATGGCTTTCGCGATTACCGCGGCGGCGGCCGGTCGTCGGCGCGGGAGACGGCAATGCGGGTGGCGGCCGGGGCGGTGGCCAAAAAATATTTGGCGCGGGAATTCGGTATGCAAATCCGAGGCTTTTTAAGCCAATTGGGTCCGTTGTGTATCAATCCGGCTAATTTTGATTGGGCGGAGGTGGATAACAATCCGTTTTTTTGTCCCGACGCCGGTTTGGTGGCGGACCTGGAAAGCTATATGGACGCCTTGCGTAAGGAGGGCGAGTCTATCGGGGCCAAGATCGAGGTGGTGGTCACTAATCCGCCGCCGGGTTTGGGCGAGCCGGTTTTCGACCGTCTGGACGCGGAACTGGCTTATGCGTTGATGAGCATCAACGCGGTGAAAGGGGTGGAAATCGGCGATGGTTTTGCTTGCGTCTCCGCCAAGGGTACGAGGTTTAGGGATGAAATGACTCCGGAAGGATTTTTAAGCAATCACGCCGGCGGCATTTTGGGCGGTATTTCCAGCGGGCAGGATATTGTGGCGCGCATTGCGCTGAAACCAACCTCTAGCCTGCGTTTGCCGGGGCGTAGCATTAATTTGCAAGGCGAGCCTATTGAAGTGGTCACCGAGGGCCGGCACGACCCGTGCGTCGGTATCCGCGCCACGCCGATAGCCGAGGCGATGACGGCGCTAGTGCTGATGGATCACGTGTTGCGCCAGCGGGCGCAGAATGCGGGCGTGCATTCAGGATTGCCGTTGCTGCGTTGATGGCGGTTCCTTATTGGCGGTTGTCGGCGTTTTACGCTTGTTATTTCGCCGCGCTGGGGGTGTTGCTTCCGTATTGGAGTTTGTTTCTTAAGCACGCGGGCTTTGACGCGCGGCGCATTGGCGAGTTGACCGCGCTCTTGGTGGCGACGCGGGTGGTCGCCCCGTATATTTGGGGCTGGTTGGCCGATCATGGCGGCAAGCGCTTGTTGTTGGTGCGCGTCACTAGCTTGCTGGCGGCGGCGGCGTTTAGCGGTTTCTTATGGCTGGCGGCGGATTTTTGGTGTTACGCCGCCTTGACAGCGGCGTTCAGTTTTTTTTGGAATGCCTGCTTGCCGCAATTCGAGGCGGCTACTTTGTTTCATTTGCGCGACGTCCCGCATCGCTACGGCAAGGTGCGCTTGTGGGGTTCCATGGGGTTTATCGCCGCCGTATACGGCGTGGGTCTGGCGTTGGACGCTATCAGCGTGGCTTATGTGCCGCATATCATACTGGGTTTGATGGCGCTGAGTTGGCTGTGCGCGCTGGTGACGCCGGATGCGCCGGCGCGGCTTAAGGCGCAGGGGGAAGAACTCGGCCTGGGGCGGGTGTTGGCGAATAAAGAGGTGTGGGCGTTTTTTGGCGTGTATTTTTTGCTGCAAATCGTGCACGGGCCGTATTATGTTTTTTTCTCGGTTTATTTACAGCAGCATCATTATAGCTCTCAGATGACTGGCGGTTTGTGGGCGCTTGGAGTGGGCGCGGAGGTGTTGCTGTTCATGGTTGCGAATCGCCTCACCCGGCGCTTTAGTTTGCGCTCTCTGTTGCTGTGGAGTTTGCTGTTGACCGGCGCCCGCTGGTGGCTGGTGGCGGTTTACGTCGATCAAATTCTATGTTTGATCGGCGCTCAATTATTGCACGCCGCCAGTTTTGGCGTCACTCACTTGGTGGCGGTGCAATTTCTAATGCGCTATTTCGGCGAACGGCACCAGGGCAAGGGGCAAGCTTTTTACAGCAGTCTCAGTTACGGCGTCGGCGGCATGTGCGGCAGCTTGTATAGCGGTTACGCCTGGGAGCGGTTCGGCGCGGGCGAGGTGTTTTTGATTGCGGCCGGGGTTAGTTTGTTGGCGTGGTTGCTGGCTTGGGTTGGGGTGGGTAAAAGGCGGGATAGACGGGTTGAGGGAATTGAAATTCATGACGCCTAAATTAACGATTATTTTAAAAATTGGCTGTTACACAAGGATGTGTCAATGCCCGCCGGCCGGGCCGGCGTCGGCGGCGACCTTGTTGACCCAGGGCATCAGGAATAGCGCTAGCAGGAATAACGCGGCCAGAACTTGGTACAAGTCGTTCATGGTCATTACTTGCGCTTCGCGCATCAATAGTCCGTACACTTGTTTTAGCGCCGCGATGTCGGGGTTCGGCAGTCCGGCGGCGGTGAATCTGGCGCGTAGCGCGCCTAGGAGCGCTTCGGCCGGCGGAGAACCGGCGGTGACGTGTTCGCGCATGACGGCGTAATGAAATTTATTTTGCTGGGTCATCAAGGTATTCATCACCGCCAGGCCGATGGCGCCGCCGAGATTACGGGTCAGATTGTACAGGCCGCTGGCGTTTTGCACTTCCTCGGACGGCAGAGTGCCTAGGGCTAGCGAATTGATCGGCAGGAAGCAAAACATCAACGAAAAGCCGCGCACCGCTTGCGGCCAGAAAAATTCCCAGTAGCCGGCGTCGTGGGTCAGGTTGGCGTTCAGTTCGCAGCCCCAGGCGAAGCCGGCCAGACCCAGCGCCAGCATGACTCTTGAGTCCAGCTGTTTGGCCAGCGGGCCGACCACGAAGGCCGACAACATTTGGAACATGCCGGTGACCATGATGTATTGGCCTATTTGCAGGCTGTTCAAGCCTTTGACCCCGGCCAGATACACCGGCTGCAAATAGGTTATGGTGTACAAGCCGACGCCGAGTATGAAGCTTAGCACGCAGCCGACGCTGAAATTGCGGTTGCCGAAGGCGCGCAAGTCGATGACCGGATGCGCGGCGGTCAGTTCCCGGTAAAACATGGCTAGGGCGGAGACGGCGGCTAGCGCGGTCAGCCCGCTGATCAGCGGGTCCTCGAACCATTGGTTGCGCTCTCCTTCCTCCAATACGTATTGCAGGCCGCCGAGAAACAGTATGATATAAAAAATGCCGGGATAATCTATTTGTTTAAGCAGGCTCCAGTCGGGTTGGTCCACGTGCACGTAGCGCCATACCGCTAGACAGACGACGAGGCCGGGCAATAGATTGACCAAGAACAAGGCCTTCCAGGATGCTATTTCGGTCAGGTAACCGCCGAGCACCGGCCCGGCGGTGGGGGCTATCATCACCACCATGCCGACCAGAATCACCATGGAGGGTTGCAGCCGCGGCGGGAACAGGGTGTAGATGACCGCGAACACGGTGGGGATCATGGCCCCGCCGGTGAGGCCTTGCAGGGCGCGAAACACCGCCATGGCTTCAAGATTCCAGGCCAGGGCGCAGCAAAAGCTCATCAGGGTGAAGCCGCCGCAGGAGACCAGGAACAAAATGCGGGTGGAAAACGCCCGCGCCAACCAGCCGGACAGCGGAATAATCACCACTTCGGCGATGAGATAGGCGGTTTGCACCCAGGTGATTTCATCCGGGGTGGCGGATAATCCGGCCTGAATTTGCTCCAGGGAGCTGGAGACGATCTGGATGTCCAAAATCGCCATGAACACCCCGAACACCATGGCGAAAAAACCCAGCCATTGTTGCGGACTGATGTTGTCGGGGGCGGCGGTTTCAATAGTTTGCACTGGGGCGGCGTCGGCTGAACTCATTGGCGTACCCTGATTTTGATTTCCGCGGACAGGCCGGGAAGCAATTGATTGAAGTCCAAAACGTCTTTGAAGCTGATTTTGACCGGCACCCGGCGGACGATTTTGGTGAAGTTGCCGCTGGCGTTTTCCGGCGGCAGCAAGCTGAATTCCGAGCCGGAAGCCGGAGAGAAGCTGTCGATGACGCCATGGAAGATTTGATCAGGATAGGCGTCGATTTGCATTTCCACTTCTTGGCCGGACCGCATGCCGTTCAATTGCGTTTCTTTGAAATTGGCCTCGACGTAAACGCCCCGCGCCGGGATCAAATAGCTGATGGCCGCGCCCGGGGTTAGCAATTGGCCTACTTGCACGCTACTGTTGCCAATGATGCCGGAGATCGGGGCCAGCACGCGCGTATCGGCCAGATCAATATTAGTGAGTTTTAGATTGGCTTCCGCGGCTTGTAGTTGCGCCTTGGTTTCGGCGATTTGCGCGTCCAGCGCGGTGAGGCGGGTTTGCGCCTCGCGCAAGGCGTAACCCGCTTTGTCGTATTCGGCTTGCGCTTGCTCTAGTTCGGTGGCCGCATGGTCATGGGTTTGCACCGATACCGCGCCTTCCCGCGCCAGATTGCCGTAGCGCCGCTGGTCTTTGGCGGCGCGCTCTAGTCCGGCTTTTTGGGAGAGTTGGCTGGCGGTTTCTTGCTGGATTTTGGCATTTTGCGCCAATTTGTCCGCTTCCAGCGTGGCGATGCGCGCGCGCTGCAATTTGACTTGCGCCTCGGCTTGCGCCGCCCGCGCTTGATAATCCCGATCATCGATAACCACCAATAGATCGCCGGTATTGACCGTTTGATTGTCCGTGAACAGCACTTGCTTGACGTAACCGCCTTGCCTGGGCGCGACAACGACGTTGTGCGCTTTTAGATAAGCGTTGTCCGTGGTTTCGTAAGGGTAAATGGCTAGCCGCCAATAATAGAACCCGCCACCGGCCAAGGCTAAAACAGCCAAGATGGTTCCTGCTTTTTTTCCAATAGGTGTAAGCATCATAATTTTTTTGTTGATTAACTAAACCGTGTAGTTTAGTATACTCAGCATTGGCAATAAAACGCAAGCTTTTTTACTTTGCGGGAATTTACAATAGTCGACATTTATTAGCCGACGCACGCCTTTTATGAGCCAAACAACCATGCACAAAGCCGGAAATTCGAAACGTCAAGCCATCTTGGAAGCCGCCAAGCGTGTTTTTATAGCCCACGGTTACAGTGGAGCGAGCATGGAAGCCATAGCCGAGGCCGCGCCTGTATCCAAGCCGACTTTGTATAACCATTTCAAGGGTAAACAAGAGTTGTTCGCGGCGGTGATCGAAGGTCTGTGCGGGAAGTTGTTGGCCACCTTGGATGGCGTGCAAACCGAATTGAGCGATCCGGTGGCCGGTTTGACCGCTATCGCCGAGGCGTTCGTCGATTTGATTTATGCGGAAGAATCAATGCAATTGTACCGCTTGATTATCGCGGAGCAGCAGAACTTCCCGGAACTGGGGCATTTGATATTCCGCACCGGGGCGTCGCCGGTTAGCGAGCTGATGATGATTTATTTGAGTGAGTTGCAGGCGCGCGGGGTGTTGCGCATCGACGATATGGATCTGTCGCGGCATACCTTCCTGGATATGTTGAAGGGCGAACCGCACATGCGCAGTCTGTTGGGTTTGCAATCGGGTTTGGAGCCTGGTTTTAAGCAACGCCTGATTAAACATGCGGTTACGATTTTTTTACGAGGGCACGGTTATGAGATTTAAACTTTCGTTTGGATTGGCTTTAGGTTTAGCCGGTTGCGCGGTGGGGCCGGATTACCGCGCCCCGGCGCCGGCGGTTCCGCAAACTTGGTTGGAAGCGCCTAAGGATAGCGCGGCGGCCGAATCCTTGCCGGATTGGCGTAGCGCGCTAAGGGACGATGAGTTGACGCGGTTAATGACCAAGGCCTTGGCGGATAATTTTGATTTGCGCCTAGCCTTGGCCCGCGTCGAGCAGGCGCGCGCCGAGCGCGGCGGGGCTCGGTCGCGCTTAATGCCTACGCTGGACGCCAGCGGCGGCGCGCAACGGCAGAATAATCCTTTCCCCGGTTTGGCGCCCGGCATTAAATACAATATGTTTGAATTGGGATTCGACGCGGCGTGGGAGGTGGACGCGTTCGGGCGCTTGCAACGGCGCTTGGAGTCCGCCGGAGCGGATGCGGAGGCTGCAGCCGAGGACTACCGGCAGGCGGTAGTGGTGCTAGGCGCGGAGTTGACGCGGACTTATCTGAATTACAGGTATTTGCAAAGGGAATGGCGGATTACGCGCGATAACTTGGAATTGCAAAAGCGCAGTTTGCATTTGACGGAGCTGTTGGTGAGCGAGGGGGTCGCCGCGCGCACGGATGCGGCTCAGGCGCACGCGCAAGTGGAGGCGTCGGCGGCGAGTTTGGCGGCGCTGGAGGCCGATTTGGCCGTCGACCGCCGCCAGTTGGAAACCTTGACCGCGCAACGGCCCGGCGCGTTGGACGCCGAATTGGCGGCCCAGGCCGATGCGCCGGCGTTGCCGGAGCGCACCTTGTTGGCGGCGCCGGCTTGCGTGCTGCGGCAGCGGCCGGATGTGCGCGCCGCGGAACGCCGCTTGGCCTCCGCTACCGCCATGCAAGGCGCGGCCATGGCCGAAATGTATCCGAATATTTCTTTGTCGGCGTTTATTGGTTTTCGTAATACCGACGCGGCGTCAATGTTTAAGTCGTCGGCGTTCGCTTACAGTTCGGCCGCCAGTTTCGCCGCGCCATTATTGAACTTCGGCAGGATTCAAGCCAATATCAATCTGGCGGACGCCAAGCAAAACGAGGCATTGTTAAGTTATGAAAAAACCGTGCTCGACGCCTTGCAGGAAACCGAAACCGCATTGGGCCGTTACGCGAGGGAGCAAACGCGGAGGCAGGCGCTGGCTAATTCGGCGGCTGACATGCGGGAAAAATTGCGTTTGGCGGAAATGAGTTTTGGCGAAGGCACGCTTTCCAACTTGCAGGTGTTGGATGCAAAACGAATTTTAAACGGCGCGGAACTCGACTTGGCGCGCTCTGAAGCGGCGACGGCGTATCATTGGGTGGCGGTGTATAAGGCGTTGGGGGCCGGCGCCGGTAGCTAGTTTGCGCGGCGGGCTGATCGAGGCTGTTTTAGGCAATCGTTTTCCCGCCGCGAGATGCGGCGGGCGCATTCGTTATTCCATTATTTTGTCGTCGGTTGGGCCGATAAATAAACCTGATTCGGCGGCGGCAACCGGCGCGTCGCGACGAGTTTCATATTGCGGCGCAAAAAAGCCGGTTGCAGCAGTTTGGCGTTTTCTCTAGCTTCCTGAATTTGTTGACGAAGCAGCTGGGCTTGGCTAATCAGTTCCTTGTGATTCGGATTCATACTCTATGCTTAGTTTGATGATGGTGTGCGAGTTACTTTTATAGGACAACGACGGCTGAAAAAAGTTCATGCTGTTTGTGCGTTAGTTTGAAATTAGCTGAGTGATTAAGCGTGCACTAGGGGGCAGGGTATTGATTTTTGCAATGCCGCGACGATAATGCGTTAAATAACACAGTTCTATAAACAATAATGCGGGTAATAACACATTTTGAATGCAGTGTTTAAATAAAAATATTTTTTCTGTTGTAATTTAATGATTTTAAATGAATAATTTTTTGTATGAAATATGGGTATGATTTGTGCTTTTAAATGGATGTTTGAATGATTACTATAAAGAGATATTTTATGACCCAGGACGCGAAAAAGTTTTATATTTTGCTCAGTGCATTGTTTGGCGTACTTTCCATATTGGTTGTAGTCGCTCCCGCCGTCGCCGGAACGATAAATCCTGGCCAACCTGGCTCGCCGATACTGGCTACCATACCCATTCCGAGCATTCAGCCTGACGCAAACGCCAGCGCTTCCGATGTGCAGATCAACGTCAAAACCAATCGTGTTTATGTCTCCAATACTTTGTCTGTAACGGTTCTCGACGGCGCCACCGATACCATCATCGCGAATATTCCCGTTCCCGCCGCGGCGGTTCCTAACTTGTATGGTAATGTGGGGATTTATCAGTCTTGCGTCGACGACGTGACCAACACTGTTTACAGTCTGTCGGAAAACGGAGTCGTCACCGCGATTGACGGCGCGACTAACACCGTCAAAAGCACATTTTCGCCGCTGCCGACATCGACGATCTCGAATGTAGACGGGATAGCGTGCAACCCGGATACCGGAAAACTGTATATGGTGTTGTGGAATCCCGGCTCGAAGATAGTCGTGTGGGATACCAATAAGCAGGAGACCGCCGCTATCCTGGATGTCACGGATCATGAAGAATGGCTGGCGGTTAACCGCAAGACGAACCGTATATACGCGCAAACCGACTTCCAGGGCGTGGTGGTAATCGACGGAGCTACCGATACGGTCATCGACAGAATAAAAGCGGGTCAAATCCCTAAACCGCTGGGCTGCCAGAGTCAAAGCAAGCCGAATTGCGTTAATCCCGGCTCATGGTTGGAACAAATAGCGGTGGATGAAGAAAGTAATCGGATTTATGTGGGCGGCATTCAAGACGGAAGTCTAATCACGATAGATGGCGCTACCAATAAGGTGATCTCAACGCATTATTATGATTACTTTCCCTATTCAGTTGCCGTCGATCCGGTTAGACACAGTATTTATTCGCTGGATGTCACTTTCGATTTGTTGACCGAGATAGACGGACGGACCGGCAAACGCAAGCGCAATATCAGTGTTGGTCCAGGGCCGTTTCCGTTGGAATGCGCTTTAGGGTTTGTGCAGATAAATCCGAACGCGGCTTGTATTGCATCGAACAATGGCACGGTTGGCGGCCTGCAAGGGGTTGCCGCCAACCCGAATAATGGAAAAATTTATATGACTTACTTTGGCGCGTACAATTTTGTGGCGGGGGTTCCGAACGCCTATAGCTATTTAATAGTGGTCGCGCCGAGTGAATCCGCGGCGGCGGGCGTTTCCGCGGACAGCGCGCCAAACGCGGCGGATACTGCTATCGCGGTGAATACTTCAAGCAGTGTGAATACGCAAAAGGCGTCGTTGGCCGGAACCGTGACGCTTCCGGAGGGCGCGGGCGCGGTTGATGCGGTGATCAATAGCAAACACAATACATTGTACATCGCCAATTCCGGGGCGCATTCGGTTTCGGAGTTTAGTATAGGCAGTCAATCCGTGACGGAGACTATATCTGTCGGCGCTTCGCCGGTTGCGATTGCCGGCAGCGAGTCGGCAAATACTCTGTACACCTTCAATGCCGATGGCTCGGTTTCGGTGTTGAACAGCGTTTCGCATAAACTCGTTGCCAATTTCCCGGTTGATACCACGGCTAGCGGTCTATTGGGCCTTAATCCGCGAGATATCGTGCACAGCCAGCGCACGGGAAAACTTTATGCGATCAATGGATTCAATCAGATTGACGTGATTGATCCGGTGACCCGGAAAGTAACCGTGATTCCGGACGCCGATGCGAGCAACGTGGCGATCAACCAAGCCACGAACACTCTCTATGTGAGTCAGTACTCCAGCGGCGCGGTTTGGGTCATTGACGGGACTAGTGACAGTGTGACTAGCATTATTGAAAATGTCGGCCTGCCGGCGCAACCGGCGGGTTGTTATCAAGGCGTTGGCGGTCCCAACGCTTGTCTGCAAATGTCGTCCGGCCTGACGCAAATCGCGGTGGATGAAATCTTGAATCGCGTCTATGTGCTTGGTCAGTATGATGGCAGCGTAGTCACGATCGATGGCAAGACCAATCAAGTGATCGGCGTGCAGTTTATCAATTCCGGTGCTTACGGTTTAGCGGTCAATCCTCTCACGCACATGGTTTACGCCGACAATTTCGTGACGCCGGCTCTGTGGGCGATTGACGGACGAACAGGCCAGATTAGAGATGTCGTGAATTTTAATTCCTTGTTTTGCGATACCGCCAACACGTCTTGTTACGATCAAACCGATCTGAAGAGCGTTACCGTCAATCCGGCGACGGGGAGTGTTTATACGCTGGATCAGGGCGATTTGAATCCGAATAAAACAAGCCAGATTTATATTGTGAATTCCAGCAGCGGGCCCTAGCGGGTGCTTTATTTGGCGACGCGATTTAGATGGCTTGGCTGTCTAGGTCGCCTTGTCGCGGTTGTCAAATTTAAGGCTACCGCCTTAAGCCGGGACATTTTGTCCTTTGTCAAAGTGATTTGACATAATATTTTTATGAGCAGTTAGGCGGTAAGCGCCGCATGCATGCGCTGTAAGGCTTGTTCCAGCGTTACGCGCGGACATCCGAAATTCAAGCGCACGAAGCCGCGCCCTCCCGGTCCGAAGTGGTTTCCATCGTTAAAGGCGACTTTAGCCTGATTCAGGAAGAAGGCGTAGGGGTTTGCGGCTATGGATTTTACTTCGCGGCAATCCATCCAGGCCAGGAACGTGCCTTCCGGCGCGGTGGTGGGCAGCATGGGCAGGTGTTGTTGCATGAAATCAAGGTAAAAATCGCGGTTGGCGGTTAGGTAATCAAGCAGTTGCGCGTGCCAGTCCGCGCCGTGCAGGTAGGCGGCGCGGCCGGCGACTAGGGACAGCAGGTTGAGGTTGGGGATGATGCCGCGCGCGGTTTGTTGCACTTGTTTGTATAGCGCCGGGTTTTGGATCACGGCGAAGCCGCAGTAGAGGCCGGCGATGTTAAAGGTTTTGCTGGGGGCCATCAGGGTGATGGTTCGGTCGGCGATTTCCGGCGACAGGGTGGCGGCGGGGATGTGCAGTGAGTCGCCGAGCAAGAGGTCGCAGTGAATTTCGTCGGAGCAGAGAATTAAGTCATGGCGGGCGCAAATTTCGGCTAGGTGCGTCAGTTCCTCGCGGGTGTAGCAGCGGCCGACCGGATTGTGCGGATTGCACAGCATGAATAGCTTGACTTTGTCCTTGACGGCGTTTTCCAGCAGATCAAAGTCGATATGGTAGTGCAGGATGTTCCCGGCGCGGGTATGCGCCAGTTCGGCGGTGACCAGGCGGCGTTCTTGGTTGCCGGGCGCGGTCAGGAACGGCGGATAGATCGGGGTTTGCACCAGCACGCCGCCGCCGGGCGGGCAGGCGGCGCGGCTGACTAGGTTCAGGGCGCTGACCAGGCCGGGGATGAAGAGGATTTGATCCGGCGTGACGCGCCAGGCATGGCGGTTCCACAGGCGGTCGCAGATTAATGCGGCCAGTTCGGCGTTGACGCCGCCGTAGCCGAACACGCCGTGCTCGACCCGTTCGTGCAAGGCTTGCAGGACTTGCGGCGGGGCGGGGAAGTCCATGTCGGCGACCCATAATGGAAGTACGTCGGCGGGATAGGCGCCCCATTTTTCGCTGTCGCTGCCGAGGCGGTTGCAGAGTTGGTCGAAGTTGTATTGGGTCATGGCGGCGTCGGTTAGGTTGGTGGACTTTGCGGATGCGCGTTCCCGCGATTACGCTACGCTAATCGCGGCTACTTTTTTGATTAGGTTTAACATCACTTGTATTTATTGCGCTTGTATTATAAATGCTTAGCGGCGAGGTTGTCCGGTAGGTTCTCGCGAGTATGCCATCATAATAGGCTTACGTTCTTATTCGATATGTTCATCGCCTTGGTCCAGGCCGGGGATGATTAAATAATCGGTCCATTTAATCGCGCCGCCGATTTGGCTGGAGTCAGGCAGTTGTTTCAGATCCCAGCCGCCGCCGAGGGCGGTGGCTAGTTGCGTGGCGGCGTTGAGGCGAGAGCCTTTGAGTTGCACGGCGGTGATTTGGTTGCTGAGCGCGGTGGTTTGCGCGGTGAGTACGTTTAGGTAGGCGACGGTGCCGGCCTTGTATTGATTGATGGTTAAATCGACTGCCTGGTTGGCGGCTTGCACCGCGCCGGATTGCACTTCGGCTTCGTGTTGCAGGATGCGCAGCGCGGCCAGATTGTCCTCGACTTGCTGGATGGCGGTCAGCACGGTTTGTTTATAACCGGCGGCGGCGGCATCGTAGTTGGCGATGGCTTGTTTATATTGCGCGTTTTTGGCTCCGCCGTCGAATAAGGTCAGAGCGGTGGCGCCGGGGCCGAGCGACCAGTAGCGGTGCGCGCCGGTTATCAAGTGGTTGATGAAGCCGGATTGCCAGCCGTCGGTGACTCCAAGGCTGAAGGTGGGGTAATAGGCGGCCTTGGTGACGCCAATTTGGGCGTTGGCGGCGGCGATCTTACGTTCGGCGGCGGCAATGTCGGGGCGTCGCTCCAATAGTTCGGACGGCAAGTTGGGCGGTAGCGGCGGCGGTTCGCTCAGTTGCGGGCTGGGTGGGATGCTGAGTTCAGCCGGCGCTTTGCCGATGAGCACGGCGATGGCGTGTTCGTATTGGGCGCGCAGAACGCCGAGATCGACGACTTGGGCGCGGACGGTTTCCACTTGGGTTTGCGCCTGCACGATGTCGGTCTTGCCGGCCACCCCGGCGGCGTAACGGTTGCGGGTGATTGCCAGGGTTTTTTCATAGGCCCGCAACGAATCGGTAAGCAGGGCTATTTGCGCGTCCTGGGTTTTCAATTGAAAGTAGGCGGTGACCAAGGCGGCCTGGCTGGAGAGGCGCAAGGCTTGCATGGTGGCGGCGCTGGCTTGGGCGTTGGCGGTGTTGGCTTCGATTTGCCGTCGCACCGTGCCCCATAGGTCAGGTTGCCAACTCATCGACAGGGCTTCGCTGAATAGGTTGCGCACGCCGGATACGGCGATGTTTTGGCCGCTGGCGGCGACGAAGCGGTTGGTGGTGAAGGTGGTGGAACCGACCGGAGACAGCGCGGATTGCGCGGTCAGCACCAAGTATTGGGCTTGCCGGTATTGCGCCTCGGCCTGCATGACGGATTGGTTCGCGCCGGCGACTTGCGCGGCCAGGTCGTTGAGCTGGCTGTCATTGAAAACTTCCCACCAGTTGCCCAATAGAACGTGGTCGCGCGGCTGGGCGGGTTTCCAGTCCGGCATTTCCTTGTTTTCCTTGAATTCCTTGGGTAAATCCAACTTGGGGGGGACGTAATCCGGCCCCAGCATGCAGGCGCTTAGCTGGCTGGCCAGAGCGGCGCGGAGCAAGAGGCGGCGTATGGGTTTTTGCATGAATGTTCCGAATAGCCTAAATTGAATATTATACCAAGCTGATTTCGGCTTGCCGGGGGTGGAATACGCAATAGGCGGCGGCGGGTTTGATACAATTCGCAAAATTTTGCTTTTTCTCTATTTCATATTCATCATCATGACAGTTATTACCCGTTTCGCTCCCAGTCCCACCGGTTATTTGCATGTCGGCGGCGCGCGCACTGCTTTATTTTCTTGGTTGTACGCCCGTAAACACGGCGGCCGGTTTATTTTGCGTATCGAGGACACCGATTTGGAGCGCTCGACGCAGGCGTCGGTGGATGCGATTTTGGAAGGCATGACCTGGCTGGGATTGGAATACGACGCCGGGCCGTTTTATCAAACCCATCGCTTTGACCGGTATAAAGAGGTCATTCTTCAATTGTTGGCGCAAGGCGACGCGTATTATTGTCAGTGCAGCCGCGAGGAGTTGGATGCCTTGCGCGAGCGGCAGATGGCGAATAAAGAAAAGCCTCGCTATGACGGCAAGTGCCGGCATGCCGGTTTGCGGGAGGGGGTCGTTAGGTTTAAAAATCCCGAGCAGGGCGAGGTGGTGATCGACGATTTGATCAAGGGACGCATCGTCATAGCCAATCAAGAGCTGGACGATTTAATCATCGCCCGTTCCGACGGCTCGCCGACCTATAATTTGACCGTGGTGGTGGATGACATGGATATGCATATCAGCCATGTGATTCGCGGCGACGACCATGTGAATAATACCCCGCGACAGATTAACATTTTGCAAGCCTTGGGCGCGGCCTTGCCTCGGTACGCGCACGTGCCGATGATTTTGGGGGCGGACGGGGCGCGGCTGTCGAAACGCCACGGCGCGGTGAGTGTGATGCAATACCGCGAGGACGGCTTTTTGCCGGAAGCATTGTTGAATTATCTGGTGCGACTGGGTTGGTCGCATGGCGACCGCGAGTTATTTTCGTTGGCGGACATGGTGGAGTTGTTTACGCTGGAGCAGGTGAACGTGTCGGCTTCTACTTTTAATCCGGATAAATTACTGTGGTTAAATCACCAATATATTATGAACAGCGAGCCGGAACTGGTGGCGCGGCATTTGAGCTGGCACATGGGGAATCTAGGCATAGATCCGAGTCTAGGGCCGAGCTTGAGTCTGGTGGTGGAGGCGCAGCGCGAGCGCTGCAAAACCTTGCTGGAGATGGCTGCGCAGAGCGTTTTCTTTTACCGGGAGTTCGAGCAGTATGATGAAGCGGCGGTGAAGAAAAATTTTAAGCCCGACTGTTTGCCGGTATTACGGCATTTGCTGGCCGCGTTTGCGGAGTCGCCGGCCTGGGAAGCCGAGCCCTTGCATCAGGTGGTGCTGGACGCCGCCGAGAAGCTGGGGCTGGGATTGGGCAAGGTGGCGCAGCCGCTTAGGGTGGCGGTGTGCGGCGGCGCGGCGTCGCCGGCGATAGACAAGACCTTGGCCTTGTTGGGCCGGGATAAGACCTTAGGCCGGATCGCGCGGGCGATTGGGTTTGTGGAGGGGTTGGTTTAGGCGCTAAAAAATCGCCGCAGAACCTGGATCATGTATTTGTGATCCAGCGCGCCGGCGCTTTCGCGCAGGCTGTGCATGGCCCACATCGGCGCGCCGACGTCTACCGTGCGTATGCCAAGACGGGTGGCGCAGAGGGGGCCGATGGTGCTGCCGCAGGCGAGGTCGCCGCGATGGGCGTATTTTTGGAAAGGAACTTCGGCCTCGCGGCAGTAGGCGATGAATTGCGCCTCTGTTTGGCAATCGGTGGCGTAGTGTTGATTGGCGTTGATTTTAATCACCGGCCCCTGATTGACGAAGACTTTGTGGTTGGGTTCGTAAGCGCCCGGATAATTGGGGTGATAGGCATGCGCCATGTCGGCGCTAATAATGAAGCTGTGCGCCAAGGCGCGTTGCCAATCCACGCCTTGGCCGCCGCTGCTAAGCGTTATGCGTTGCAATACATCGCCGAGGAAACTGCCGCTGGCGCCCTTGGCGCTGTTGCTGCCGACTTCTTCATGGTCGAAAAAAGCGCAGACGCGGGTGGCGTCCGCTTTGGCGCCGGCCTCGGCCAGCAGCGCGGTCAAACCGGCGTGGCAGGAGGCCAGATTGTCCAGTTGCCCGTCGGCGATGAATTCTTGCTCCGCGCCCCATAGATTGCCAGGTTGCACGTCGTACACCGCAAGCTCCCAGCTCAGGATTTGCTCTACCGAGGCTTGAACATGTTCCGCCAGCAGATGTGTGAAATGGTCCGCATTGAGTTGTTGATTGGCGTTAAGGCCGAGGATGCCGGCCAGTTCGGTTTGTTTGTTCAGTTTCAGGCCGTCTTCGTTGACGGCGCGGTTAAGATGGATGGCCAGATTGGGCAGGCGCAACATGGCGCGTTTAAAGTCGATCAGGCTGTTGACCAGCGAGCCGTCCGTCTGTTGGTAAACTAGGCGGCCGGCCAGACCGAGGTCGCGGTCGGTGAAGCTGGCGAGTATCGGGCCGCCGTAGACGTCCAGCGCCACACGGGCATATCCGTCGCCGCTTAGCCAGGGTTGCGGTTTGACGCGCAGGCCCGGCGAGTCGGTATGCGCGCCGACAATTTTGAAGCCGTGTTCGGCTGGCGTTTGCCTGCCGACGATGAAGGCGATGATGGACGAATCGTCTCGCACCGCGTAATATCGCCCGTTAGTGTTCAAGCTCCAATCCGCGCTTTCGCTGAGTTGTTCAAAGCCATGTCCGCGCAATTGCGAGGCGATGGAATGCGCCGCGTGCCAAGGACTAGGGCTGGCGTCGATGAAATTGAGCAGGGCGGCGGCAGATTTCGGCATGGTTAGGTTTCGGGGATTAGGATGAGGGATACGGAGTTGATGCAATATCTGAGGCGGGTCGGCGGCGGGCCGTCGTTGAAAACATGGCCGAGGTGGGCGTCGCAAGCGCCGCAGGTGACTTCGGTGCGGTGCATGCCATGGCTGTTGTCAGGCGTTTCCTTCACCGCCGCCGCGGCGATGGGTTGCCAGAAACTAGGCCAGCCGCAGCCGGAGTGGAATTTGTGCATGGACGAGAATAAGGGTTGCTTGCAGCAAATGCATTGGTAGACGCCGGGAGTTTCGGTGTCGGTGTATTTGCCGGTGAACGCGGGTTCAGTGCCTTTTTGCCGGCAGACGTAGTATTGCTCCGAGGTTAGCAGTTCGCGCCATTCTTGTTCAGTGTGGTTGATTTCGCTCATAGTAGGGTAACCAGGCAAATAAATCATTTTACGCCTAGGGAGCTACGGTTTCAAGCCGGATAACTTTAGGTTTTATTGGCTTGGATTTTTCGGGATTAAAACCTGGACCGGCCCAGCCGCGGCGAGGCAGTGTGGGCGGCGATTGGCGTGGGCTAGAACATTGCCGGCGCGGTCAATTTGGGAGGACGGAGATGACAAAAGATTGTTTCATGTTACGGTGTCGCCCATTACGATGCAACATCCAGCAGACATTAAATCGCGAGCGCCTTTTGCATGTCACTGCTTAGTGTTTGGGGCTGACGTTTAGGGCTGAAACGCGGCTGGCTTTTAACGTTGTCTATGTACAAAAACTTGCAAAATTTCCCAAACACAATAGAATCATTTGACTTCTTTCGGGTGTCCCGCGCGGTGTTCCGCCGCCGGGCTTAAACAGGAAGCCGGTGCGGCGTTTTTTACGCCAAAGCCGGCGCTGCCCCCGCAACGGTAAATAAGTTAAGAATCGCCAATCGCCACTGCGCAATAGCGTGGGAAGGCGGCGATTTAGGCCTTGAAGGCCGCTTATGAGCCCGGAGACTGGCCGGAAAGAAACATCGCGGCAGCGGCGGGCTGTGGACGATAGATTTAAGGCTGAAAATTGTTTTAACTCCGGCCTTAAGTCTTTCTTCCCCCGGTTTTCCTCTGCCTGTTTTTACTCCGGATGCGCGGCGGGCGCAGAGGTTTCATGTTTATGTCTTTTTCTATTGTCGGCGGGCAAGCGTCCCGTCCGAGTTTTCGCGCGTGTTGGCCGCGTGTGTTGGTGTTGGCGGGTTTGAGTTGCGGTGGCGCGTGGCCGGCCGGGGCGGAGGAGGCGGGGGAAGTAGAGCCAACGGGGTCCGATCAGACTCAAACTGAGTTGTCCGGAGTCGTGGTAACCGCTACCCGCACCAATAGCCGGAAAGACGAATTGGCGACCGCCGCCTCGGTGTTTACCCGCGCCGATATCGAGCAATTGCAGGTGAAAACCCTGCCGGATTTGCTTAAAGGCGCGATTGGAGTGGACATGGTGCAACAAGGCGGTTATGGCCAACCCAGCAGCGTGTTCATGCGCGGAACCAATGCTAGCCATGTTTTGGTGTTGATCGACGGCGTGCGGGCCGGTTCGGTGACCTTGGGGCAATCGGCATTTGAATTGATACCCATGGATCAGGTCGAGCGGGTGGAAATTATTCGCGGTCCGCAGTCCAGTATCTATGGTTCTGAGGCGATCGGCGGGGTGATCCAGATTTTTACCCGCAAGGCCAAGCAACAGGAAAAGCCTTCAATAGGAGTGACCGCGGGCGCGGGTTCGTTCGACACGCAGCAGGAGGCAGTGCATGCCAGCGGGCGTAGCGGTCAGTCTTGGTATGGCGTCGGCGCTTCCAATTTGCAGAGCGCCGGTTTCGACGCCATGCTGAAGCCGTATTTCGGTTCCCGGCAACGCGACGGTTACCGCAATACGGCGGTGAACGCGCGCGCCGGCTATCAATGGGATCACGTGGAGTTGGAAGGTTTTTTCACCCATGCCGAGGGTACGAATCATTATGACGCGTTTACTCCAGGGGCGGAGAGTAACAAGTTTTTCGTGAATCAGGTGGCGGGCGCAACCGCTAAATGGGATGTGAACCAGGATTGGCGCACGCAATTACGTCTAGGCCAAACTCAGGATGATCAGCAGAACTATACGCCGAATGGTGCGCCGGCCGGTTATTTCGATACTTCGCGCTGGAACGCCAGTTGGCAAAACGATCTGACGCTGTCCGACGCACAGCAATTTTCCCTTGGCAGCGATTTTTTAATGGATCAAGTCTTCAGCGATAGCACGTATGCAAAAAATTCGCGTTACGACGTGGGTCTATTCGGCGAGTTGCATAGCCGTTGGGGAAAGAACCAATTTACTAACGCTTCCTTGCGCTGGGATAGAAACCAGGCCTTTGGTGAAATCGTTACCGGCAGTGTCGGTTGGCGCGGCAATTTCGAGCGGGGCTTGAGCCTGTTCGCCAATTTCGGCAATGCGTTTAAAGCGCCTACATTCAACGACTTGTATTTTCGCGACGGTTTCGGAGATTACGGTAATCCGCATTTGAAGCCGGAAGAGTCAAAATCGGTGGAAGCCGGTTTGGCCGGAAATCACGAGCGGGTGCAATGGGAAGCGCGAATTTATCATACGGACATCGATAATTTGATTCAATGGATGCCGATTTCTCCGGGTAATTTAAGTTATACGCCATCGAATATCGCAAAGGCGCGGATAGAGGGGCTGGAGACGGAAATCGGCTGGCGTTGCCTAGGCTTGCGGCATAAGTTAAATTTGAATTTTTTGAATCCGCGGGATACCGTGACGCATGGCGTGCTGCCTAATCGCACGCAGGAGAGCGCGACCTACGACGCCTCGGCGAATACCGGCCCCTGGGAACTTGGCGCGCGGCTGTTGGCGCAAGCCGGGCGTTTTAACGACGACCCCAACCTAACTCGCTTGGGCGGGTATGTGACGCTGGATTTACGTAGCGCGTACCGATTTGGCAAAAATTGGACGTTATCGGCTAAACTAAACAATCTGCTGGATAAAAAGTACCAAACGGTGGCCAATTACCAAAACTTCGGCAGAAACTTTTTTATTACCTTGCAATATGATTATTAATTTGGAGATTCCGTATGACCGACCCCATGACTCGCACACGTTTTTCCTTGTTTTCGCCGGCGGCCGGTTTGCTGTTGGTGATGGCGCTTACTAGGTATCAGCATTTCGGTTCAGCGTTGAGTCTGCCGGACGCTTCGTTGGCGGTGTTTTTTTTGGCGGCTTGGAGCGGCGCGGGCCGTGATTGGTTTTTGGCCTTGTTGGCCGCGGCGGGCTTGATTGATTATGTCGCGATTAGTCAATTTGGGGTCAGCGACTATTGCGTGTCCGCGGCTTATGCGTTCTTGATTCCGGCTTACGGGGTCATGTGGTTGGGCGGAGCTTACAGCCGCCGCTTGGGTTGGAGCTGGCTGGCCGGGTTGCGGGGTTTGGGCGCGGCTTTCGCCGCCGGTTCGTCGGCATTTTTGCTTTCAAGCGCTGGTTTTTATTGGTTTTCCGGAAAAATAGCCGCGCCGAGCCTGGCCGGTTTCGTGGACGGTAACGCCGATTATTACCTGGCTTATGTCAGCGCGGCTTTGCTTTACGTGATCCTGGGCGTGGCCGCCGCCGCCCTGGGGCGCGCTTTGAGCGGGGCCAAAGCCGTCAAGGCGGTTTAGGTGGGTTTCACGCCGCCTGTCGTTGAGCCGCTGGAGCCGGTTTGGTTGGAGCGCTTGCAAGCGGCGTTGGCGAATAAGACCAAGCCCGTGGGTTCGCTAGGCCGGCTGGAGGACTTGGCGGCGCAATTGGGCGCGGTGCAGCGAACGCTGACGCCGAGCGTGCGGCCGTTGGCCGCCGTGTTCGCCGCCGATCATGGCGTGGCGGCCGAGGGGGTCAGCGCCTACCCGCAAGAAGTGACGCGGCAAATGGTGCTGAACTTTCTGCAAGGCGGAGCGGCGATTAACGTCATCGCGGCGTGTAATCAAATCGAATTACGGGTGATTGATTGCGGGGTGATTGGCGATTTTCCGCCGGAGGCTTACCAGGCCGGTTTGGTCGGCGCTAAGGTGGCGCACGGCACGGCTAATTTTGCCCGCGGGCCAGCAATGAGCGAGCGCGAGTGCCGGGAGGCGTGGGATGTCGGCGCTGAATTTATCGCGGCGCGGGTGGATGAGGGTTATAACGTATTTTGTTTTGGTGAAATGGGCATCGGCAATACCAGCGCCGCCAGCGCCTTGATGGCGGCGTTTTGCGGTTTGCCGGCGGCGGATTGCGTCGGGCGCGGCGCGGGTCTGGACGAAGCTGGGGTGGCGCGCAAGGCGGAAGTGGTGGCCGCGGCATTGCGTTTGCATGCTTTGACGCTGGATTCCACGCCGCTGGCGGTGCTGGCGGCGGTGGGCGGCTTGGAGATTGCGGCGATGGCCGGCGGCATGCTGCAGGCGGCGGCGCGGCGGGCGCTGGTGGTGGTGGACGGTTTTATTTCCAGCGCGGCGGCGTTGACGGCGGCGCGCATCCGGCCGGCCGTGCTGGAGTATTGCGTGTTCAGCCATTGTTCCGGCGAAGCCGGCCACCGCTTGCTGTTGCGGCGCTTAAGAACGGAGCCGCTGCTGGATTTGGGATTGCGCCTAGGCGAGGGCAGCGGCGCGGCCTTGGTCACGCCTCTGCTTTACAGCGCCGCGCGTTTGCTGTGCGACATGGCGACCTTTGATTCAGCGCGGGTCAGCCGTGAGCAGTAATCCGCTACGCGATTTTGGATTGGCCATCGGTTATTTTACCCGCTTGCCGGCGCCTACGGCGCTAAATTGGCGCGCGGAGGATATGAGCGCGGCGCTAAAGTATTTTCCGTTAATCGGTTTCGTGGTCGGCGGATTGGCGCTGGCGGTTTATCATGCGGCGACGCTTTTGGGATTACCGCATGACTTGGCGGTCGGGTTGAGCGTGGCGGCGTCGGTGTGCATTACCGGCGGTTTGCACGAGGACGGCTTGGCCGACGCCGCCGACGGTTTGGGCGGCGGCATGGATGCCGAGCAATGTTTGCATATCATGCGTGATTCGCGCATCGGCAGTTTCGGCGCATTGGCCTTGATTTTGTGCTTGTGGCTGAAGTTGAGCGCCCTGAGTCATTTGTCCGCCGTCTGGCTGGGGCCGGTGTTGCTGGCCGGGCATGGCGTCAGTCGTTGGGCGGCCTTGTGTCTCGCCTTCCGCTTGCCTTATTTGCGCGGCGAAGGTAAGGCCAAGAGTGTCTTGGAACGTGCATCGTGGCGGGATGGCGCGTGGTCCGCCGGATTGACCGCGCCGTCGCTTTTCTGGTTGCCGGCGGCGGCTTGGTGGGCTTTATTGCCGGCCGCGGCGGTAGGGTGGTGGTTTTACCGTTTGTTGCGCCGGCGCTTGCAAGGTTATACCGGAGATTGTTTGGGGGCGATGCAGCAGTTAACCGAATTGGGGTTTTATATAGCGGCCGTGGCCTTGGCGCGGGGGTAAGCGTGGAAGTGTATTTAATCCGTCATACTCGGCCGGAGTTGCCGCCGGGAATTTGTTACGGACAGACCGATATCGGTTTGACGGCGGATTTTACCGAAGAGTTGGCGGCGCTAAGGGCGAAATTGCCGGCGGTTAGTCCGGAACGGGTTTACTCTAGTCCGCTACGGCGTTGCGCCGAGGCCGCCAAGGCCTTAGGTGGCGTGCGGGTGGAATTGGATAGCCGTTTAATGGAATTGAATTTCGGCGTTTGGGAAATGATGGGGTGGAATGCCATTCCGATAGTTGAAATGCAGGCTTGGAGCGAGGATTATGTGACCCGCGCGCCGCCGCAAGGCGAGTCGTTTTTGCAATTGGCGGCGCGAGTCGCGGGCTTTGCCTTGGATTTACGGCGTCAGCCGATTTCCAGCGCTTGGGTGATCACGCATGCCGGCGTGGTGCGGGCTTGGTTGGCGCAGACCATGAACATGCCGTTGGCTGATGCATTTCGGTTGGAAGTGGATTACGGAGGCGTGAGTAAATTGAGTCTTGGCGAGCCGCCGCGGGTGTGGTATGTCAACCGGTGAAACCATGGCCGCATGGCCGCCGGCGTTGATGGTGCAAGGCACGACTTCCGATGCCGGGAAAAGCGCCTTGGTGACGGCTTTGTGCCGTTATTTGCAGCGGCAAGGGGTCAAAGTGGCGCCGTTTAAGCCGCAAAACATGGCTTTGAATAGCGCGGTGACCGCGGACGGCGGCGAAATCGGCCGCGCGCAGGCGGTGCAGGCCGCGGCTTGCGGTTTGCCGCCGCTGAACGATATGAATCCGGTGTTGTTGAAGCCGCACCGGGACAGCGACGCACAGGTGATTGTACAGGGCAAAATGCTGGGCCGGCTCTCGGCGCAAGAATTTCACGCTTACAAGCCTCAAGCGATGCAGGCAGTACTTGAGTCTTGGCGGCGATTAACGGCGGTGTATGAGACCGTGATTGTGGAAGGGGCTGGGAGCCCCGCGGAAATTAATTTGCGCGAGGGCGACATCGCTAACATGGGCTTTGCCGAGGCGGTGGATTGCCCGGTGATTTTAATCGCCGATATCGACCGCGGCGGTGTGTTCGCGCATATCGTCGGCACCTTGGAATTGCTGAGCGCCAGCGAGCAACGGCGTGTCATCGGTTTTGTCATCAATAAGTTTCGCGGTGATATTGCTTTGCTGCAACCGGGTGTGGACTGGTTGGCGCGGCGCACCGGCAAACCGGTGCTGGCGGTGCTGCCGTTTTTGCCGGATTTGTTTCTGGAGGCGGAAGATGCGTTGATACAACGGCCAATGGCGGCGGATCGCCCGTTCAGGGTGGTGACGCCGGTGCTGCCGGGGTTTAGCAATCATACCGATTTCGATCCTTTGCAATTGCACCCTCAAGTAACCGTACGTTTTGCGCGCGCGGCGGAAGAGTTGCGCGGTGCGGATTTGCTGGTGCTGCCCGGCAGTAAAACGGTGGCGCGGGATTTGGCCTATTTGCGCGAGCATGGGTTCGAGCCGGAGATTGTGCGGCATTTACGTTACGGCGGAAAGTTGTTGGGGGTTTGCGGCGGTTTTCAGATGTTGGGCCAAGCGGTGCTGGACCCCGACGGCATGGAAAGCGAACAGGTGTTTAGTAAGGGATTGGGTTTGCTGGAAATGGAAACCGTCATGCGGCGGGAGAAAATCACGCGTCAAAATGCCGGCAAGTTTAATTGGGGAACCGCCAAGGTGGCGGGTTATGAGATTCATAAGGGGCATAGTTACGGGCCTGCCTTGCGGCGGCCGATGTTTGTATTGCGACAGGGCCCGGATGGCGCGATGTCCGCGGATGGACAAATCGCCGGCGCTTATTTGCACGGCATGTTCGATTTGCCGGAAGCGTGCGACGCTATTCTTGACTGGGCCGGCTTGCGGGATGGCGCGGCGGTGGATATGCAGGCGCGGCGGGAAGCAGGATTTGAGGTCTTGGCCGATGCGTTGGAACGGCATTTTGATTTTGCCGCTTTGCAGCGGGCTTGGCGCGAGTTTGCCGCCGGGCGGTAATGTTAATAAGCTGGCGGCCATTACAGAGGTCAACTACCTGGACATTAGGTTTTTTCTTGCATACAGAGGGCGTCTTTTTAGGAGCCTCCCAGCTCCAAAAAGCGGCAAAAATGACGCGACCACCCATGCCTCCGGCGGCTTCGATTTGTCCTAGTCGCCTCGTTTCGACCCAACAAGGGGTCGAAACATAGGCTCCAAATGACTTGACGCCGTTTCGCGATGCCTTGCAGGTTTTCTTTGAAAACCCGCCCGGCGCTACGGCTATCGGGGACTAAAAATCTTCGCTTCGCTCCGCTTCCAAGATTTTCAGCGTTTAAGAATAGGCGAAAGAACAATTAGTAAGTCTGATTTATTAGTAAGTCTGATTTATTCCTCAAGCGTCACAAACGACAACTTGCCGACCCCTGAGCGCTGAGCGCTCGCCATCACCTTGGCGACCGATTCAAACACGGCCGCTTTATCCGCTTGCAGTTGAATGCTGATGTCGGGATCGCGTTCCTGTAGCGCCTTGAGTTCCGTTTCCAAGGATGCCAACGGCACTGGCTTGTCGTCAAGTTGCGGTTCGCCTAGTGCGTTGATGCTTAGAATAGCAACATGCTTATCCGGCGCCGGTTCGGTCTGTTCGGTTTTCGGTAGTTTGACGCGCACCACCTGGGTCAGTAGCGGTGTGGTGACGATAAACACCACCAGTAGCACCAGCATCACGTCCACTAGCGGCGTGACATTGATTTCGCTCATTTCGCTGTTTTCGTCATCATTGGGGAGTTGTATGGACATGTTTGTTCTCCGTGGCTTGGGTTAAGTCGTTTTCAATGCAACCGCGCAAATAATCTGTGGCCAAATGTTCCAGTTTGGCGATGGCGGCGCGGTTTTGACGTAGAAAAAAGTTATAAGCAATCACCGCCGGAATCGCCACCGCGATACCCAATGCGGTGGCTATCAAGGCTTCGCCGATGGGGCCTGCTACCACATCCAGGCTGGCGTTGCGTTGGGCGCTAATGTCCTTGAGGGCATGCATGATGCCCCACACGGTGCCGAACAAGCCAATAAAAGGTGCGGTGCTGCCTATGCTGGCCAGCCAGCCCAATCCGGATTCCATCAAGGCTTTCTCCTTCTGTAATTGCTGACGTAAGCCTCGTTCGATCAATTCATGCCAGGCGGCATGGTGTTCCAGGGTATTGGTCTTGGCTAGATTCTTGGCTCGGGCATAGGTCTGACTGCCGACCAATAATATCCGACCGGCCTGAGTAGTCAGGCTTTTATCAGTCTCAATGTCAGATTGGGCCAGCGTGACCATCTGGTTAATATCGGTAAAGTGTTTAATGACTTTTCGATTGCGATATCTGTTCAGCGCCATTTCGCCTGCTTTCAAGATAATAACGCTCCAGGTCACCAGCGAAAAACAGCCGAGCATGCACAGCGTGCCGTCAACAATAGTGGTTTCGGAAAAATTCAAGAGTGGCTCCTTAGTGTTATTGTTTTAGTTTTATTCATACAGTTTTTTACTATTTATGGCTATCTGGCTTATTCCTTGTCATCGCCCGGATTAACCTAATCCGGGCGATGCAACATCCTTGTTTCTCTGGATAGGGTAGGAGGCGGAAATCCGGGATAACATTATGGGAAAATCATTCAAGCTCAAATTCTATCGGTACGCTGGCCCAACTGGCTTCGGCAAAGTCACCGCGTTTGGCCGGCACAAAGCGCCAGTTTTTCACCGCTTCCACGGCGGATTCATCAAGTGCCTCGTGACCGCTAGAGCGTTGCACAAGCACTTCAGCGGCATGACCGTCAGCGGTGACATACACTCTCAGCAACACCAAACCTTCCCAGTGCCTTTGCCTCGCTGTCATGGGATAGACTGGTTTAGGGTTGCTTAGATAATTGGCGTCCGAATTGGCGGGCGTATAAGTGTCATTACGTGGCGCGGCCGCCCGCTCATGATTGTCGGTCGGCGGCGCCGATGATGTTGGAGGAGCGCTGTCCGGTTCGTCCTTTTGCACTTCAACCTGTTTCACCTTGGTTTCCGAAGGCAGCGGTTTAGGTTTAGGCTTGGGTTTTTTCAGCGGCTGGGGATCGGGCTTTTTTACCTCCTTGGGCGGCAAAGGGGTCGGCGGCGCGATTGGCTGGTTCACGGGAGGCGTGGCAGGCGCGGAGAGGACCATATCGATCATCGGCAATGGCGCGGCAGCGGAAAATGGCAAGGGCGCCGGACGGTTGACATACCAGAACAACAGACCGCCATGCAGCACGGCTGCTAATAAAACCGATAGCGTGATCGCCAAGGGACGTTGATACTGACGGCGGCTGGCTGATAAAGGCAAAGGCGCATTCGCGTTTTCGGGCAAACTCAACTCCGAAACAAAACGCATCCGCGCAAAACGGTAATGGATGATCGACTGAAACATACTATTGTTCATCATATTTATTTTTATTCCGCGATACAGGATGGCTATCGCTATGGCTGTCCGGCTTCAGCCAGCTATTGATTTGCCCTAGATCTTGAGGTGATAAAGTGCCTACTGCTTGTTTCAGTCTTAAGGTGTCGAGCAGATAATCGTAACGTGACCGTGCATAATCTCGCTGCGCTCCCAACAGCTGATGTTCGGCGACAATGATGTCGAGCGCCGTGCGCCGCCCGGCATTGAAACCCGCTTGGGTCGCCGCCAGTCCGGTTTCACTCGACTTCAGGGCTTGTTGCAAGGCTTTGACCCGGCTGATGCCAGCCACTACCCCCAAATAGGCTTTGTTGGCCGCGCGATGCACGGCGCGCTTTTGTTCGTTGAGCGAGGCGATGGCCTGTCGGTAATGATGTTCGGCTTCGCGGGTTTTGGAGCTGATCCGGCCGCCCTGATAAAGCGGGACGTTGAGGTTTAGACCGAGGATATTATCTTCAATGTCGGCGGCGCCGAAGCGACCGCCGGTTGTGGTATAGACATGACTGCCAACCGCGTCCAAGGTGGGCAGATGCCCGGCGGCCAATCTTTGGATTTCGTCTTTTGCGACTTGCACGGCTTTTTCATTGGCCAGTAAGCCCATATTTTGGGTTAAGGCCAGCTCGATCCAGCGTTGTTCATCGGCCGGATCCGGGGGGGTGAGTGGAATGTCAGCCGTCAGTCTAGCCAGATGATCTTGCCGGGCGCCACTGACTTCCCGTAAAGCCTCATGCGCATCTTGCAGTTGATGATCGGCGGCAATGGCGTCGGCAACGGCGCTGTCATAACCGGATTGGGCTTCTTGCACATCGGTTAAAGCCAGATAACCGACTGCCTGGCGTTGACGGGTTTCGGTCAGCCGACGTTCCAGGGATTGTTGCCGCGCCTTGGCAAATTCCAGATTATCTTCGGCGGCGAGAACATCGAAGTAGCGTTCGGCGACTTTTAGCATCAGGGCAATTTCAGTGTTGGTGGTCTCTGCCTCGGCTTGGGCCAGACGGCTATCGGCCTGATCGACAGCAAGCCAGCGATCATAATGAAGTAGGGGTTGGGTGATGGATAGGTTATAAAAGCTACTATAAAACGCGCTATAACCACTGGCGCCCACACCCCCACCAGAAACTTGCACATTTTGAAAATCCCGGCTGACGTTGGCGCTTAAATTCGCTTCCGGTAAAAATAATGCGGCGTTGGCTTGCGATTGGCCTTCCATAACGGCTTCAAATCCTTCTCTTGCCTGTTCCAATTGCGGGTTGTCTTGTAAGGCTTCCCGGTAAACAGCCAGTAAATCCTCGGCATGAATACCATGCGGCGAAATAAGCTGACTGAATAGGAATACAGTATTCATCAAGCGTTTCATAATGCTTGGGTTCTTGCTGTCCAACCCATCGCCAATCTGTAGAGCAAGGGCATCATGAACAAGGTGAGTAGGGTCGAAAATCCTACGCCCCAGACGATCGCGGTCGCCACCGGTCGCCACATGGTGGAGGATTCATCACCCGCTAGGGCTAAGGGCAATAAACCAACCAGGGTGGTCAGGGAGGTAATCAAAATCGGTAACAGGCGCCGGCGGGCCGCGGATACGGTGGCGTGCACCACACTCATGCCGGAGTTCAACCGGTCATGCGCCGCGGAGAACATCAGTATCGCTGAATTCACCGCGATGCCCGCCAAGGCGACGCCGCCGTACAAAGTATAAAGACTGACGGATTGGTGGGAAATCAGTAGACCGAGAATCACGCCGCAAAACGCCATCGGGATTTTTAACAATACTACCAGGGGTAGTAAGTAGCTACGGAATTGCGCGCCTACAATCAGGAAAATCAGCCCTAAACCCAGCACAAATTTTTGCCAAAGCTGGCTGAGACCAGCCTGTATCTCTTCTATCTCGCCGCTGAAGTTTACTTTGATATCAGGGTAGAGATGACGGACTTGCTCCCAACGTTCCTTGATCAGCCGGTTTGCTTCTAAAGTATCCATCCGTTCCTTGTCGAGCTCGGCTTGCAGGGTCAGCACCCGTTGAAAGTCGATATGATCAATGATCGCAGGTCCTATGCGTTGCTCGGCGATGACGAGTTGGCTAAGGGGTACGGCGCTGCCATCCGGGCGGGCAACGGTGTGCCGCAATAAAGCGGTGATGTCCGGGTCGTTGTTTTGATAGGCGCGTACACGCACGTTAACCGGTTCGCCTTGGTCAACATAGCTGGCTACGCTTTCGCCATCCGCCAGTAATTGTACAGTTCGGGTCACTGTTTCCGGAGAGAGTCCGGCGCGCTGAATGGCTTCGCTATCCATGCGTAGTTTTAGCTCAGACAGTCCTGGAATGATATTGATGCGAATGTTGTTAACGCCGGCAATTTCAGAAAGTATTTTTCGTAACTCCGCTATTGCATTGTCCAGTTCGGCTCCTTCACGACCGGTAATTTGCAAATTGATCGGTTTGCCGACCGAGTTGTGACTTTCTCCTTGCACCCAGACATCCACCGGGCCGGAAACACCTGCCAGTAAGGGCGTTACCAACGGAATCAACGTTGCAGAATCACGGCTAGCTCCCGGTATTAAACTAAACCAAATGTCCCCATATTGATGGCCGAATAAAAAATGTCCTTCTTTACCTATAATGCCGCTTTCCACCATGCTGGCACGCAATTCGCCAGGTTTAAATAGTGGTACAATTCGGCGTTCGATTTCATCCAGAGTTGCCAGCGTACGATAGGACGGTGTGCCACTGGGCATCTCCAAACTCACGAAAAATCCGTAACTGGGCTCCTGGGGGAAAAAACTAAAATTTAACCAATCGAGCATAAGAGCGGAACTAGGCAGAGCAAAAACCACCACAATGACTAATAGCGAACGTTTCGGCCTGCGTAAAACCTTGATCAATGCTTTCGCATAGCCTCTTTGCAGCACTTTTCGCATGGTTTCCCGCCATAAAGCGCCGTTTTCAGTTTTGACCATGACCACGGCGTGCGCGGGCAAAATCCATAAAGCCTGAATCAGACTAATCAATAAGGCCAGACAAACCACTTGCGGCACCACGCCCATCACTGAGCCTAAATAGCCAGTTACCAACATCAAAGGCAAAAAGCCGGCGATCGTGGTCAGCGAAGAAGTCGTGACCGGTAGCCAGACTTCCTTGAGCGCGGTTACCGTAGCCTGCAAGGATTGAAAACCCTGGCGTAGATGTTGATCAATGGCTTCAATGACCACCACCGCATCATCCACCAGCATGCCTAACACAATCACGATGCCTAGCAGGACGCTCAGGTTTAATGAGTGACCCGTTGCCTGCAAAATAATGAATACACCCGCCAGCGAGAAAGGCGCCGCCAGCGTGGACAATAATGCGAGTCGGGTTCCAAGCAATAGCCAAGTGACAAGCAATACCAGTACCATTCCCGACCAAGCATGTTGTTCCATAACGGAAAGCGCTTGACGTATTGGCGTGGAAGTATCGATTAACAGAAATAGTTGGACGCCGGTGGCGGCGCTAAGTTGATTTCTGCTTTCTATATACGCCTTGATCTGATCAATAAGTACCAGCGTATTGGCGCCGGGTTGTTTCATAGGCATGATCACCACGGCGGGCTGGCCGCGAAAGTGCGCGCCTAATTTAACCGCTTTACTGGTGCGAGTGATATCCGCCAATTCACCTAGTTTGACCGAACCTTTAACGCTAATAATGGGTAAAGCGGCTAAATTCTCCGCGGCATTGTCGGTGCCGGTCAGGCGAACCAGCCACTCCCTATCATTGACCTTGACGGCGCCGGCGGCTATATCACGAAAATAGGCTTTAACGGTATCGGCTAGGGCCCCTGGACTGATTCCCAGTCCCGCCAAGCGTTCAGGATGAAAGACGATATGGAGTTCAGGATCAACTAGGCCTATGGTATCAGCGCGGGATACACCGGAAATCTGTTGTATGTCACGCTGCACCTGTCGTGCTTGATTGCGGAAGTTTTCATCTTCTCCGGGGCCGTAGACCAAAATTTTATACGAGTCAGGAGAGAGACTGTTGGATTCATAAATATCCGGGGCTTGCGCTTCCTTAGGTAACTGGTTTTGCATCAGGTTTTGTAATTCACGGCGCAGTTCAAGTACCCGGCGGTCGTAAAGCGCTTGTTGCATGTCCTGAAAAAAAACATTGATGATTGCCAATCCGCTTTGCGCATCACTGTTAACGTGTTTGATATTTTTGATTTTACTTCGCAACATCCGTTCAACAGGGTTAAGCAAGAAATGTTCAACATCCTCAGTTGAAGCGCCCGGCAAGGCAATTAATATTTGGACAATTTTAAAGTTATCGTCTGGCGCACTTTCACGGGGCAGCTGCTGATAAGCCAACAGGCCTAATATCAACACCAAAAAGTAGGCGAGATTGGCCAGCACATGATTGGCGTAAAGTTGCTTTAGCCACATATCAGGGCTTCCCGGTCTGTTGTTCTGTGCTGCGCACTGTTACCGGCTGATTGTTTTGTAAATTATATTGACCGGAAACAATGATACGTGTGTCGGTCGGAAGTGTGATGATAGCAGGTAGTCCGTTTAAAGCGTCGGGTAATGGATGAAAATGCGCCAAGTTGTCTTTTTCAAAAAACACCCCCAATTGCTCGCCGCGTTTCACTAGCCACTCGGCGGCAATATGCAGGGTTCGATCGCGCCAAATTAGGCGTCCAGCAGCTCCGGTATCCGCTTTACGATCCATAAAATCCAGCCTTGCCTCCTGGGCGCCGGTCTCGGGGCGGATGGTTGGCAACACGGCGCGCAAATGCAGCGGATAACGTTCGCCGTTATGTTCGAATACCAGTGATTCGGCTTTTAGTAAACCCTGCGTTTCGCGGCTGGATACCTGAGCCGATACTTCCGGGTTATTAATGTCCAACAGCCTGATGACGGGGGCGCCGCGCGAGGCAAACTGACCGACTGAAACCAAACGCTCTGTCACTACACCTGCAAAAGGCGCTTTTACCGTGCAGTGGCTGATTTGTTGCTCGGTGGATTCTATTCGCGCCGAGTGGGCCGCCAGATCACCGCGCAATGCCGCCAATTGCGCACGTTTTTCCTGTACTTGTTCTTCCGGCAAGGTTTGTTGCTGTGCCAACGTTTCCGCTTGCTTTACCTGCCATTGCGACAAGTCGATTTTAGCTTGAATGGCTTGCCGCTCGGCTTGCAAACGAGTTCGTTCCAGTTCAAAATCGCGGCACGAAAGCTGTATTAATGTCGTCCCAGCTTTGACGCTATCGCCGACTCGGGCCGTAATAGCTAACACCAGGGCATCGACTTGGGAAGCGAGCTGTGAATTATTCAAACTAAGGACAGTGGCGGGAGCTGCGGATTCGGGAAATATCGCCAGTTCGGCTAAGGCTTTAGTGCGAACCGGCACGGGTTCGGTGGCTTGCGTCGAGCTAAAACCGCCTATATACAGCCAAACCGATAACGAAATACATAAAGCGTTTTGAGCAAACACTGCTAAGCGACGGTTTGCGGGACTGTCGGACATTTTTTGATTATAGCCGTCGAATGTCATGCGAATTTGGTCCCAGCTTGCCGCGCTTGGCTTTTGATAAGGCGCTAGCTTTGCGTTTCTTCAACCACAGATACACGCCGGTGATCGACAGCATTGCGACCACCAAACCCATTAAGCAGACAAATATTTTATAGGGCAACCCCCAAATTCGGGCCATATGCAAAGTCCAAAGCCAGAATGTGATGGTGTCACCGGAGTTTTTATTAAATAGTGAGTTGCTTTCTACCAAAGCGCCGCTATCCCCATCAAAGTAAATGGTAGTGATCCCGCCCTGGTTTACAATATCCTGATCGCTTCTAAGCACGAATCCAAACACAGCTTTCTCTGGATCGTAAAATAACTGGTCTTCGGCTAATATCTTAAAACCTTGTTGTTGCCCTTGTTCAGCTATTAACTGCTGACCGATGGCATGGGCCGTATGCCAATCGAGCGCTGGTTTGGGTTTTGGCTCCAATAGCTTTGCTCTTGGAAAGGTTGCAAAATCCGTCATAGTAAACAGGGTTTTCATGACCGGTTGATAAACCTGTTGGTTCAGGTTGAAATCGACTGACGACCAGGCAAACACGAACAACATGACCCAAGTCCATAAGCCACTGGCACGATGCAGGTCGAAGTTGAGCCGGTAAGTAGAGCTATACCATTTGATTTTCCAGGCCACAGCCCAACGCGCCCAGAATGTTCGGTTTGTTAGGTTATTTTTGTCCTGTTGAGAGGCTTTTCTTCTGGCTGGCAAGGTTAAGTAAAAACCTACAAAACAATCCAGCGTCCAGACTACCGCGACAATGCCGAACAACCACACGCCAAACTCACCTAAAGCCAATTTGTAATGTAAGTCATAGATAAAGGTCAGGATATTTTTGCGGGTCAATGGCCAATAGCCTGTATCTAGAGACACTTCAGACAACTCTATCAGATCTCCGGTATAGGGATTCAAGCGTAGCACATTGTATTTTTGCATATCAGGCTGTCCATCGGTAATTTCCGGCTTATAGGTAACCGAATAAACCTCCCCAGGCTCACGTCGAAAACGTACAATGTTGATTTCAGCCTTGGGTAACAATGTGAGCGCCCGCTCCCGTAACTCAAAAGGATCAAGCATGGCTCTATCTTGCACTGGAACCTGATACTGTTCGGGATTTAGCCAATGATCGATTTCTTGATAAAAAGCCAGCACGCTGCCAGTCAGTCCAGCCACGACCAGGAAAAAAGCCATAAATAGGCCGGCATAGCGATGTAGCAATACCCAGAAGTGACGTGTCATCTTTTTCATCCAGAGATATTTCGTTGATTGCCAAGGCCGTACTGAACAATACAATCAATATTGAATATTGATCGAGCCCATCAATGTTAGCGGCATACCAAAATACATATAATTCCAAGCATAGCCGCTATTTGATGGAGAATACGCATTAGCGCCGGTGCTATAATTGGCACCCCCGGTGAAATAATGTTTGTCCAGCAGGTTATCAACATTTAATTGGGTCGTTATTTTAGTTTTGTTAACATTGAAGGAATAGCCTGACATTAAAGACACGGTTGCATAACCTGAGATGGGTTGAGCATTGCCTGCATAGCCGCCGACCATATCATCTTGCATGGTGACACCACCGCCTAACTTGACACCTTTTAAATCGCCTTCCTGAACTTCGTAGGTACTCCAGACTTTGGCCATATTGCGGGGTACATTATAAAAACGGCTACCGACATCGCCGTTATTACTTTTAGTCACGTGAACAGACATATTTGTATAGTTAGCGATGACATTCCAGCCAGGCAGGACTTCACCCATAATATCGACTTCCGGGCCGTGTGAGTTCGCCTCGCCCGTGACTGAAGAAAAACCTAAGTTTGCGAGTACCGGATTCGCATTGGCTGTAGCGATGTTGGTCTTGGTCAAATCGAAATAAGCCAAAGTGGTGCGCAAGCGCCCATCGAAAAACTCCGTTTTCAGTCCTCCCTCATACTGTTTGGCGCTGGTAGGGGGAACCGCATTGCCATCGGAACTCTTCCCGTAGTTGACTCCAAAACCTTCGGTATAATTGGCGTATAGGCTTAACCAGGATTCTGGTCGCCATAATATCCCCCCTCTGGGTGTGATAGCATCGGCTGTATTGATTGGATTCTGAGCGTAAGTGATACCGCCTTGCTCAAGATTGAATATTTGGTGGATATACTGGTAGCGCATGCCGCCGAGCAGATGAATGTGATAGGGTAATTCAATCTGATCCTGCAAATATAAGCCGTAATTGTCGACTTTTAATTGCTGGCTATAGTTGTTTTGGGTAGGATTGGCAGGTGTTAACAAGCTGCCCGGCTGAATAGGGTTTAGTATACTTACCCCCAGCATACCTTGATCAAATATATTGGCATCGTTTTCAAACCTATAATAATCGCCGCCAAATAATAGCGTGTGCTTGAACAGTCCTGTATTGAAGTGTCCGGTCAGATCTAAGCCTGAGGAGTAAGTATCCAGAGATTGTTGATATCCCCAGGATTGAAGTGGCAGTACCGGAGCATTATTGACATCCATTACCCCACCCGGAGTTTGAGTTTGGTTTCCCGTTAAGTCATTCTTGTTGACCTGAACTCGATGCTTGATAGACCAGTCGTCGTTGAATTGATGAGACCAGTTGAAGCCGATAAAAAAGGTGTCTTGTATGTTACCGCCGGGACCAAAATAGTTACGGTTATAGGGGATATTCAACATTTGTCCATTCAATGTGGGTACTAAGCCAATATTCTGAGCGGCAGTATCATGCTGGTATTCCATTTCCAGGGTGGCTTGAGTGCGGGGGTTGATATTCCATTTGACGATGGGCGCTATAAAGAAATTTTCGGTGTTGACGCCATCCCGGAAGCTGCCCTGATTTTGATAAGACATATTCACCCGATACAGCCAATCTTTGTTATCTGTGATTGGTCCGCTACTATCAATATTGGTACGATAGGTGTTGTAGGAGCCAAACTGTTGACTTGCCGCATAATAAGGAGTGTCCAAAGGTTGCTTGGTAATGATATTGACCATGCCGCCGGGTTCGGTTCGGCCATACAGAATAGCGGATGCCCCCTTGAGAACCTCGACACTCTCCACGTTGGAGAATTGTCGGTCATTTAAACCTAAGCTATAGTTTGTCGGGTTGTCGATCCTAAAGCCGTTGCGAAAATAACTAAAGGTTTGAAAACCGCGTAAGAATATGGCACCGCCTCCGGGCTGATCACGCGGGCTAGGTAAGACCCCGCTGACATTTCTCATGGCCTGATCAATGGTAACAACCTGCTGATCTTTCAATACCTGTTTGGAAATCACCTGTACGTTCATCGGCGTTTCCATCACTGGCGTATCGGTCTTGGTGCCAGTAGTGGCATTGGGTAACACGTAGTCTTCGTTGTAAGGATCTTTGGCATCGTAAACAGAATTCGCAACGACTTTTACTTTCGGTAAGGTGGTTGGGTCAGCATTGTTAAGCTTAGATGTGGCTGGTTTAACCGAGATTGAGCCATCGGCAGTCAAGCTGAATACCAATCCTGAGCCAGAGAGTATTTCGGTGAGAGCTGCATTTATACTGTATCGACCGACTAACGCTTTAGCTTTGTGACCGGCAACGCTATCTGATGCATAAAAAATTGAAACACCGGATTGTTTCGCCAGTTTTTGCAAAGCCGAACCTAAATCCTGTGCTTCGATGTTGAAACTATGCTCTGTGTCCGCGGCTCTGATTCCTGTTGAAACAGCCATTAGCGTTGCAGTCAACAAGGATAGCTGTAAAAATCTCATGAACGTCCTCCATTTTGCTAGATACCTAACTTATGTAACGCAATGGAAAGCAGAAACCGCCAAAAAAATTCTTTTGGAGATTTTTTTTCTTATCTCAAAAAAATATGACTCTATCCTACTAGGATCGTGTGTCGTATAACGCAATCACTGTGTCATATGACACAGTTTAGTTAAATGCCGGCTTTAAATCTTCGCCAAATTTAGCTTTATCATTCCCTTAAAAATCTGTCTAAAACCGATAATATCATGATATTGAAATGATTTTCCTGGGCATGCCTAATCGAATTTTTTCAAAATGGAACAATAATTGCTTGACTATAAAATTTATTTATAAATTACCACCTCGAACTGATGCAAAGAAATAGGTGAGTATGGTCAGACTATTCACAAAATTGATTGCCCCCGATTAACCCTGCCACAATGGATGTAGACCTGCATATACATGCCTAATCAAAAGCGCTTTCTTGAGATTCTTTTCCTAAATCACAGCAAGGAATTGTTGGCTTTTGCTCGGCAACGTTCCGGAGTCGATTCCGCAGAAGATCTTGTCCAGGAAACCTATGCACGGGTTCTGCAACATCCCAACCTGGAATCCATTGAAAATCCTCGCGCTTTTCTATACAAAACAGCCACTAATTTGATTATAGATTTACATCGCAGACAGAACGTTTTAGATCGTGCCCTATATTATGAAACTGAAGCAGAAAACGACAACGATATAAACAATGAGATCGAAGCAATTGCCGCCGCGGGAGGGTTGCCGGAAGATCAATTAGGATACCGTCAAGAGCTTGACCTATTGAATGCTGCGTTGATGGAATTGCCGGAATTAACAAGATATGCTTTCGTACTCCATCGACTTGAAGGCTTGTCCCATCAAGAAATCGCGCACAGACTCGGTATTTCATTACGGAACTCCGAGCGCTATGTATCGCAAGCTGCTCGGCATATCCTGATCCGCATGGAAGATTTTGAAAATTGATTTCTTACTGATGTCCGTATGCGACCATCCGTTCTATAATGGCTCTGCAGCCCCCAAGACTTTTAGTTGTTTCGATTTTTTATTCAAGTGTCTTACTTTTTTGTGGCAAAAGACGAAGTCGGCATTATTAATGCTCTGTTTTGGCGGTATTTACGATTTGTTGCGTTATATAAAGTAGGTAGGGGAGGATATTTCTCTTCGGGCTATTCATTCTGTTTTCCTGTAAATCATGCTATCCTCAGAATTAAAAGATAAATCAAGAGATGAAGCCATGGACTGGGTTCTAAAGTTGCGATCAAAATCCGTGACGCAGGAGGATAGACAGGCTTTTGAAAACTGGCTGACTAAAGACCCCGAGCATCGACAGATTTTTGAAAGATTAGTAGCTAGATGGGAGGGTTTGGATCGATTCAAAGGTGCGGATTTTCCGGTTCGTAGTAAGGCGCTAAGTTATCGCCCGCCAGTTCGTTATCACTGGCGTCAATGGGGTGGGCTTGCTGTGGCTGCTTCTGTCTTTTTGGCGCTGGGCGTAAGCTTTTTTATCCCCGAAGTCTGGAACGGCAGCGATGCGCTCTACTCTACCCATCATGGTCAGCATGAGACCATCAACCTGGCCGACGGCTCTCATCTGGAGTTGAATAGCGATACCGAAGTACATGTCCACTTTAATTACTGGAAACGTACTGTCGAACTGGTCCGTGGCGAGGCGTTTTTCAGTGTCGTTCATGATGCTGATCACCCGTTTGTGGTAACAGCCGCCAATGGTCAAATTAAAGACATCGGTACGGAGTTTGATGTCTATCTGCAGGCGGACAAGGTGTTAATTGGCGTTCAAGAAGGTATTGTTCGGGTGAATGCAAACAAAAGTCGCGATGTAAGCGCTAATCAACTGTTGGCTTATAACCGGGCAGGTGAATTTATTGATCAACCCACGGAAGCAGTGGAAAATTTTACTGCTTGGCGGCATGGACAATTGGTCTTTAATAACCGAAGGTTGGATGAAGTGCTTGTTGAATTGGGCCGCTACCATAATATAAAACTGAGTCTGGCAAACTCCGGCTTAGGTAGTCTCAAGGTAAGCGGCCAATTTGAAATTGACCGACTTAACAGCGCACTTGATATTATTGCCTCGACTCTTCCGATCACCATTCAACACCCAAGCGCAGACGAGGTAGTGTTAAGGAAACGCTAAGTATCGACCCGTAAAACTTTTGATTGCGACTGCTGCATCATTATGTGTTGACAATAGCCATACGTTACACTATTATTTGTATATCTATTGTGTATGTGTGATAAGGAGATGTTAATGCGTGATGCCGCTATTAATCTGCGGGCGCTACCAGAACAGCGAGAGCTAATTGATCACGCTGCGAGTCTGTTAGGTAAAAACCGATCAGATTTCATGCTTGAAGCGGCTTGCGAAAGAGCAAAATTAGTGGTGCTTGATCAAGTCTTTTTTACCCTCGATGCGGAGAAGTTCGAGCAGTTTACCGCATTGCTTGATGCGCCACCGACACCCAATCCAGGGCTTGAGCGTCTAATGGCCGTTAAGCCACCATGGAATACAAGTAAAGCATGAGCTTGGAAGTTTCAGCGCCTCAGCTCCTGACTATTGATCACGTGTTAACTGAATTCGACTGCGGAGAACTCTCACTTGATGATTGGTTGAAACGCCGGGCTTTGTCAAATCAGTTGAACGGCGCTAGCCGCACATTTGTGGTCGCAGATGCGGATAAACGCGTTTATGGCTACTATGCCTTGGCTGCGGGCGCTGTCTCGCACCAGATGGCGACTCGCGCTGTACGTCGCAATATGCCCGACCCGGCGCCGGTGATGGTGCTTGCCAGATTAGCTGTTGACCGGCGAGCGCAGGGCTGCAAAGTTGGGGCAGCTATGCTACAAGACGCGGTTAATCGGGTCGTCATGATTTCTCAAAACGCTGGCGTTCGAGCCATTCTAGTTCACGCGCTTAATGATCAGGCAAAACAGTTTTATGAACACTTCGGTTTTCAGGCGTCCCCAGTACATCCAATGACACTGATGCTGCGACTTTCATCCTAATAATGCAAACAACCCGCAGGGTTCTACTGAAATTTTCTTAAAAAACCATCCATAGCCTGAAAGAACTGGATTCTATCTTGTTCGCGCGTCAAGTGGTGGTCGCCGTTTTCCTGTTCCAGGTATTGAAAATCCTTGAATCCAGCACTTGTCAGAGCCGAAGCCATTTTTCGGGAATGATTAACATCCACGCTTCTGTCTTCGTCCCCATGTACCAGCAATAAGGGCGTATGGATTTTTTCGGCCAGATTGACGGGCGAGGTAGCTTTAAGACGGGAGCGATCCGACCACCAATTGCCAAAGCGTTGTTCGACTAATGCGGCTTGCAAATGACGATCTTGCAAGCGGATATCAGACCAGTCTTCCATTAGTTCCACCAGATCGGTAACCGGTGCGACACTGACCCCGCATCGATATAGTTCCGGTGTTTTGGCAAGCCCCATCAATACCGCATACCCCCCATAGCTGCCGCCGACGATGCAGATTTTAGCCGGATCAGCAATTTTACCGGTAATTAACCAGTTGACGCCATCGGTGATGTCATCCTGCATTTCCAATCCCCAGCGTTGAAAACCGGCTTGGACAAACTGTTCGCCGTAACCGGCTGAACCGCGAAAATTGATCCGAAATACATTCCAGCCGCGATTGACCATGAATTGGGTCCAATAATCAAAAGCATTCACATCGCGAGACCACGGTCCGCCATGAGGAATAAGGTACTCCCTATTGTCAAGACCACTTTCTCACAAATTTAAGATAGAATTGGTTATCAAATTTCCAGCGCTTAGTCACTCCGGTGTTATCGCCTATACACCTCAGCAGGCGTTCTATAGGCTAGGGACTGGTGTAGCCGATGATGATTGTAAAACTCAAAATAGGCTTTCAAACCCTGTCGAGCCTCCCTGACCGACTGAATATCATGTAAATAAATGTATTCATATTTCACGGTCCGCCATAGCCGTTCGACAAAAATATTGTCTAAGGCTCGCCCACGCCCATCCATGCTAACCTGAATGCCCTTATCAATCAGGGGCTGAGTGAACTTCCGGGAGGTAAACTGAGCGCCT
>CAIYSZ010000045.1 GCA_903928965.1 uncultured Pseudomonadota bacterium | reverse complement strand
TTGGGCAAATTAAAGTCACGAATTGCACGGTATTGAGTTCAGACGTATATATATTCTCTGCATTTCTAGAGTACTCTCGTTCGGAACACGAACGTTGGTTCGCAGAAGAGGGATATGACGCATGCTATCAGATTAGGTTTACGTTACCGTTCTTTAATAAGATTACACAGTTTCTTAATGCGCGTTACCGTGGGACCTATCAAGTTCATTACGTTGAGTGTTTTGACCTAACATCTCCTAACATACCTCCAGAACTAGTCAAAAGACAACTGACATCGAAACCAAAAGGAAGTCCGCGCAATCTGGCAACCTGTCGAAAAAGAGATTGAGCCCATTATCATCCCTGAAATTAACGTAGGGTGTTACTGTAATCTATATAGAATCATCAGTTCAAGCTAGGAATAATCCGTTGCGATAATATTGGATAACGAATTAAAGGTGTTAAACGACAGTATTTGAATTATCATCCTCAAACTGTATAAATTAAAGTCATCCCCTGTTAGCCGCTGCAAATCGCGATTTTAAATCCTGAAAAAATTCCAGTCCTACCCGCTAACCCTCACTCCAACCCCCAACGCCTCAATCCGCGCCGCAAACGCCCGCATCTCATCCACGCCAACCCTCACCAACTCCCCCGCTTCCGGCTGCCGCGACTCCCGCGCCAAACCATACAATAACACCTGCTCTATCACCACCCCGTCATTCAGCATGCGGCGCAGCAGAGCCAAATACGCCGCCTGCTCGGTTTCATCCCAGGCAAAATCCCGATAACTCAACATGCAAGTTTGCAATTTCACCCGGCACAAACCCGCCGCTATTTCGATGCGCCGCGCCAACCCCGCGTCGCTGCTAGGCGCGTCGTTCAGCAAACGCCTACCGGCAGCCCGCGCGCTGTCCACCTTAAACCACATTTCACCGCCGAATTCGGCCAACACGCGCAAACCCTGTTGCACCCTGACTTGATTTACCAAACTGCCGTTGCTGATCAACACCAGATTACAACCAGGAAACAAGCCGGACTCCCGGCCTATGTCGCCGATCAAACTTACCGCCTCGGGAAATTCAGCCGCGGATGTCGGCTCGCCATTGCCGGAAATCGCAATATCCCGCAGAGGAAACTGCTCCGGCCGTAAATCAAAGCGGCGGTAAAACTCGCCGCTAGCCACATCGGCCAACAAGCCGCGCAATTCCGCCGCCAATAATGCAACATCCAGCGCCGGCGGCCCGCCGCGGCTTAAATCCGGAACCTGGCAATAAATGCAGCGCCAGTTGCAGGCATTATTGATATTAAAATTGACGCCAATGGACAAGCCGCCGGCGCGGCGCGACAACACAGGATACACATAGGTCAAACCGGCGCTATCCCGGTCATGATTATTGACGCTGAGAGCGGCCATGTAAAGAAAAAAGGGGGGAGGAAGGAGAGCAGCCGGCGACGCCAATGCGCCGCCGGCCAGGGTAAAGGATTAAACCTTAACCAGAATTTCGCCGCGCCCGCCCTCGACGATATCGCCGCCATAGCGGCGCGCCCGGCTAAACGCCAAGCCGCTGTCGGCGAAGCGCGAATTCAAGCCCTTAAACGAAGCGAACAACAACGGCAAAAACGCAAACGTGTTTGCGCCGCAATCATTGAAATAAGCCGGCAACGGCGGAGTATTCCACAATAACAAAGTGCCGCGGCGCATCGCAAAACCGGGATAACGGCCGACTTGTCCCAGCACCGCAATGGTGCCGGCCAGCATGCGCGAACCCAAATAGTCCCCGGCGTCGCCCTCGATCAAAATTTGACCGCGCCGCAAATGATCGCCCACCCGGCTGCCGGCGTTGCCCTTGATTATAATACTGCCGCCGCGCATGCCTTGTTTATTGCCCGGCAACGCGCCGCCCACATAATCCCCGGCATTGCCGCCAACCACGATAGAGCCGTTCTTCAATTCGCAGCCCAGGTACAAACCGGCGTTGCCGCTGACGCTAATAGAGCCGCCCTGCAACTGCATGCCGGTATAAGCGCCGGCGTCGCCTAACACGCTAATCTTGCCGCCGGCGGAACTCTTGCCGATATAATCCAGTTTAGCGGTAGCGTTGGCGATGACTATGTCTTGCACATCCGCGCCGCTGATATCGAACAACTCAGCGACCGGCAGCCTGGCGTTGCCGGCCTGCAATTCCAGCGCAGCGATTTCCGCCGCGCTCAGTCCATGCAGGTTTTGGCTGACCAAGGGCGACAAATCCACCCGTTGCGCCGTGTTTTGCTTAAAAGTAAAAGTTAAGGCGCTCATGCCAGTATCTCCTGCAAATGGAAATGGTAAGGACCCAGTTTACCGCCGTAATTACCGGCGCTGATGCGTCTCACCCCGTTGGCCGCGCCCAACTCGCAAATCGCCGAAATACCGGCGCGCATGGCTTTATCGATGTCTTCCTTGCTCAAGCCGTCGATCACAATCTCCAATACCGACTCGATATCCTCCGACAACTCGCTTTTCACCACACCTTTCAAGGTCGGACAAAACGCGTCGTTAGTGGAAGCGCCCAGGGCCGGATACTTGGAGCCCACCTTAGAGCCGGAGCGCACCACGCCGCCCGGAAACGGCATAATGACGTTCGGAATTTTCCGCATGGCGTCTATCGCCGCCTCGCACGCGGTTAACCCTTGCTCCGGCGAGGCCGCCAACACCAAAAAATTGCCGCCGCCGACCGCTTCCGCCGTGCCGGTGGTCGCTTCGACCAAAAACTCGCCGTCCATAACCGGAATTCGCCAATAGCGCTGGCCGCCAATTTTTTTTGCAATCTGAAACCCGTCGCCGAAATAGCGCAGATTTTTACCCAACGGCAACGGCTTGCCGCCGCTAATGCCTGCGAACAGCGCCGATGTCGGCGACGTCAACACGCATTGTCCGGCGCGGGTCTCCAATTGCTTGGCCAAGCCCTTGCCGCCCATGGCGAAAAACAACACCGCCACGCCCGGCCGTCCGTCCGGCGTCTCGTCCGGACTTAAGGTCCGCTCTATGCCCGCCTCGCAACCGCAAGCAATGACAGAGGTCGCGAACCCGGTCATGGTCTGCGCCGCTATCAAGGCCCATTTTTCGTTTTGCGCGGTAATGATGACGCGGGTGGCTTTCATAGGAAAAGCCTCGGCAAACGTCGCGTCTATGACAACTCCATTAATAATCATGCGGCGCCTCGCAACGGATGCACGGTAATGCTACCGCGTCCGGTCTCAGTGATTTCATCATCGCTAATTTTAAAATTGCCCAGTTTCATCGTGAGATAACGATCAAAATATTGTTTCAATTCCACTTCCACTGACGGGTCGTACTCAGGCTGCGCCACGTGTGTGGTTCCCCAGGTCACCTGCACGATCTCGCCGTCCTTCGCCACCAATTCGCCGTCTTTGAACACGAAATTCGGCTTGGCAAACATTTTCTCGCGGTCGGCGTCCTCGGTGTATACGGTAATATCGGCCCAATTGCCCGGACTCAACGCCCCTCTGTCCTTCAACCCCAGGATTCTAGCCGCGCCGGCGCGGGTCAAGATCGCGATTTCTTGCAAGGAATATTCGCGCTCAATGCTGCCCAAGGTAGTCATTTTTTGCGCTTCCGGATGAATCCGCGCCAGCATGTCATTGCGGAAGCTCTTATCCATCAACAAGCGGATCAAATGCGGATAACTCATAAACGGCGCGCCGTTTGGATGGTCGGTGGTCAAAAACACCCGCCAAGGGTCGTCCACCAGCAAGAAAATCTCCAAACCGATGGCCCATTGCAAGGCGTTGACGAAGTTCTGGTCGCGATATTTGAACGGCACCACACCGCAACCGGCGTCGCATTCGATATCCATGCAAATCCATTTATCGGGATGCGCGAAACGGTGGTTGTAATGCTGCCGCATGCTGTCGCCGGACGCGGTCACCGTTTGCCCGAACATCACCTGACCGACGTCGGCGGTAATATTCTTGTTCCGGTTAATCGCCTCGGCGATGGTGGCCGCGCCGGAGGAAAACTTGTAATCCCCTTCCTTGCCGTAACTGTGGAATTGAATATGCGTCAAATGCATGGGCAAGCCTTCAATACCGTCTATGGTATGCAAAGTCGTGTCCACATTGCCCGGCACCCCCAAATTGCAGCCATGCACGTGCAAGGGATGCGTCACGCCCAATTCCTGCAAGGCGCGGGCCAAGGTTTGCAAAATCTGCCGCGGCGTCACGCCGTAATGCACGTTTTGCTCGTCCAGATCCAATTTGCGCTGGTTAAATTTAAACGCATTAATGCCGCCGGCGTTTACCACCTTCACGCCTATCGCCTTGGCCGCGTTCATGGTCCAGGCCACGTAATCATTAATCGCTTTTTGATCTTTTTTCGCGGTCAGCATGCGCAGCAAATAATCGTCGCTGCCCAGCATCACATAACCGCCCTTGTCCAGGATCGGAATGTCGCCCATCTCCATATGCGCCTGACGAGCGTTAATCGGCAACAAGGCCGGCTCGAACGCCGCCGTATAGCCCATCTCGGCGTAACGGTAACCAGTGACAAAGGTGCTGGGGATGACATGCCCGTTGCCGGAACGCGTAATCAAGGTGCGCGCCACCGGATCGAGACGGTGATCTTCCGGCAACAGAGTGCGAGCGATATTACCCTTGCCGCCGCCGATGTGGCTATGCAAATCAATAGCCCCGGCCATCACCACCTTGCCGCTGACATCATATTCACGATCCACGGCCCGGTCCGCGGCGGGCGGCGCGATAATACGGCCGTCTTCTATATAAATGTCTTGTTTCTGGCCGGCCACGCCGCTATTCGGGTCGTAAACCGTGCCGCCGGTCAATTTAATTAACATAATGAGCCTGCACTTGTTGTTCAATCGCGGCCAACACTTGCGCGGTGCTGGGTAAGTTGGAGTCCCTTAGTTTTTTCAACCGGATAGCCACCACGTTATCCAGGCGGAACGCATGTCCAACGTGATCAATGCCCGGCGTGCCCACCGGAATATACACCGCCGGCGGTTGGGCGAACGCCATGCCGGAACGGCCTATCACCACCGTCGGAACCTCGCTGGCCGGCGGCGGCGTGACATTGAACGCCTGCACCCAAAGCAAGGCATCCGCCTCGCCGTCGGCCAAAATCCGCGCCGTTTCAAATTGAAATGGATCGTATTCCGGAAACCCGCGCGCGTAACTCAAACGCGCCGGATAGCCGGTGGTCCAACCGCACACTTGATTCGCGGTCTGGTCGCCCTCGCGGCCGCCCAACGGAAAACCGGAGCAACGCACCCCTTGCAGATTAATGTCCTTCACTATGGCGCACACGGTTTGCACCGTCAACTCCGCATGCGGAAACGCCAAAGCCGCCGCGCCCCATACGAACACACCGTACCGCGCCGCTTTCAATCGATCCAGTATCGCTTGTAAATCGCTCACCGCAATGCCGCCGACGCTTTCCACTTTAACCGGACGCCCGCGCAGCAGGGCTGACATTACCGCCAACACCTCCGGCAAATCCGCATCGCTGCATGCGCACACCCGCGCCTTGCGGCCGCCGGGTGAGGTAGACGCCTCGCCGGACGGCGCCTTGCCGATGTAAATAACGTCGCGCTGCTCGTTGTCGGCGACGAACATCGCCTCGTTCCATACATACTTTTCAAAAAAGCGCGGCGCAAAACTCTCAAGGTCGGTGCCGATCACCACTAACACATCGACGCGGTTTTTCAGCTCGGCCAAGGTCGTGTTCATCCAACCGGTATCTTGCTGCGCCAGCAAATTCCGCCGCGCGTTGTTGAACGCCGCGTTATCCACCACCGCGCCCACCCGGTCGGCCAAGGCCAATAAGGCGCGCATGCCGTTCACGTCGGTGGCGCAACCGCTAAACACAGGCCCGCGCTTGCCGCGCAACAACTCGGCGGCCTTGGCCACCGCCGCCTCCAGCGTCGCCGGCTCGCCGGCTATGCGCGGCTCGGGGTCGCCCAGCGGCAACTCAAAGGCCGGCGTATTGACTGCGCAGCCGCCCGCGGCAACCTTCACCTGCAAACCATCGACGTGGATGGTCAAATCGTCGGTGCCTATGCCGCAAAACGGGCTCGGCACCTCGGTTATTTCGGTCATGTCGTGTATCCTATGCTTAATCTTTGATATATTTAAAGCGCGGGTCATCGGGCGTGCCTTCAAACACCCCGTCCGATTCGGCGGCGGCGTCCCAAAACAGCGTTTCCTCGATTTTCCTAGCCAACCAAAAATCCTTTTCCGTCACCCCGTGCGAGGCGTGCGTTACCAACTTCACGATCACAAAAGCGTAGGACACCGTTAAGTCCGGATGATGCCAAGCCTTTTCGGCCAAATGTCCGACCGCGTTGACGACCATTAACGTGGCTTTCCAACCGCCGGTCTTGATCTTGCGCCGAATCCAGCCGTTTTCGTAATACCATTTAGGCAATTCACTAGCCAGGCGCCGCACGATCTCATCCTCTGAAAACACAGGCAATTGTTCTTTAGTCATGGCTCAAGCCCTCGCGCTCTATTCCGCGCGTATTCTAGCGCAAACAATTCACCCATGTCTTGATTAAGGCGCGACTCAAGGCGATTTAATCGCATAATACGCCGACAATACATCATACAAATCGCGCACCCCGGCCTGCACCGCTAAATTCAAGGTCTGACAGGCGTGTCCGGTTTGCGTGGCTTCGCCGTTGAAATACACCACCCACCCGCCTTCCCAGCACCCGCCTTTTTTCACCAGCCGCCCCACTAAAACCGCCGGCGTCTCGTAACGCGCCGACGCGGTCTTGATATTGCCGGAATCGTTGCTGAATAAATCATTCACCGCTACCTTTTGCCGCTCCTCCAAATCCAGTAGCGGATAAATCAACGGCATGCCCTTGACCTTGCGCGCCAAACTCAGCGCGGCGTCGATGTCCGGCATATCGTCCGCATTGAAAAACCGCCAACCGGAACCGTCATCCTCATCCACCGCCAGCCACAACAAGGTCTCCGGCCGCACCTCGCCCCAAAACCGCAACGAACTTTTACTCAGCTCGCTGAGCAGCTGATCCTCATCAAACTCCACGCTAAACTTGCGCGCGGCGCTCGGCGCAAACCCGTCCGCCGCCAAGGCCGAAAATTGCGACTGCTTGACGTATTGCGGTGCATTTTGCAGCATTTGCTGCACCAAGCCGATTTGCGCAATATCCTTGCTGACAATAATCCGGTCCAACACCGCGAACAAAGCCTGCCGCAAGGCAAGATTGCGCGCCTCCGCCGATTCGTTGTTCGCCACCAAATCAACCGCGTATAAATCGGTTAAGGTCGCCGCCGCCGCCCATGGCGCAACCCCCGACAATACCACCGCCAAGCATACGCCCGCCAACCGGCAGCGCCAGCGCCCAAAAACACGCCCCGTCATTTCGCCTCCTGATCTTTGCAAACTATGCAGTTATAGTACAATAATTGATTATACTAATTCGCATATCGAACGCGAGGCACGCCTTGAGCGCAGAACAACGTCTGGATTACAAAAGCGCCGGGGTGGACATCGCCGCCGGCAACGCCCTGGTCGAACGCATCAAGCCGGTCGCCGCCCGCACCCGCAACCCCGGCGTCATGGCCGGTCTCGGCGGCTTCGGCTCCTTGTACGAACTACCGCTAGACCGCTACAAACAACCGGTGCTGGTTTCCGGAACCGACGGCGTCGGCACCAAGCTGAAACTGGCCATCGAACTGCAAAAACACGACACCATCGGCATAGACCTAGTCGCCATGTGCGTGAACGATATCGTGGTGCAAGGCGCGGAACCTTTGTTCTTTCTGGATTATTACGCCACCGGCAAACTCGACGTAGACGTCGCCGCCGCGGTCATCGCAGGAATAGGGCTCGGCTGCGAACAAGCCGGCGCCGCCCTGGTCGGCGGAGAAACCGCCGAAATGCCCGGCATGTACCAGCCGGGCGACTATGATCTGGCCGGTTTTTGCGTCGGCGTGGTGGAAAAAGCCGACATCATAGACGGCAGCCAAGTACGCGCCGGCGACGCGCTGATCGGCCTGGCCTCGTCCGGCCCGCACGCCAACGGTTATTCCTTGATCCGCAAAGTGCTGACGCACTCCGGCGCGTCTCTTGCCGATCATTTAGCCGACGGCTCAACCCTATCCGACGCCCTGCTGACGCCGACCCGCATCTACGTCAAATCCCTGCTGCAATTATTGACGCAAATCCCAGTGCATGCCATGGCGCACATCACCGGCGGCGGCATTACCGAAAACCTGCCGCGGGTTTTGCCGCCGGGCCTTGCCGCGCAAATCATCCTGGATGCCTGGCAACGGCCGGCCGTGTTCGCTTGGCTGCAACAACAAGGCAACATCGCCGAGGCGGACATGCTGCTAACCTTTAATTGCGGCATAGGCATGATCGTCTGCGTCGCCGCAGAGGACGCAGCCCGCGCCATGGAAATTCTCGCCGCCCTCGGCGAAACCGCCTATCTTATCGGCGACGTCCGCCCCGCCGGCGAGGACGGCGCACGCGTGGTCTACGCCTAGCGCCGCGCGTCAGGCCGCGAATATTTTTTGTATGCGGCTTGCATAGGGCCGGCTAAGTATGGATAATATTCTCTCTTCGGCGATAGCCGATGCATTATGGGTACTATATCGGTTCTCCCGCAACGATACTTTGTAAACCCCGCCAGGCCCGGAAGGGAGCAACGGTAGCAAGGGATTCGTGTGCCGGGGCTCGGGCTGGTATAGTATCCGCCCAATTCTCTTTTCCGGCATGCGCGCGTGGCTTATCAAGTATTAGCCAGAAAATGGCGTCCAATAAATTTCAGCCAGCTTGTCGGCCAAGAACATGTCAGCCTCTCCCTGAAACACGCGCTTGAAAATAACCGCCTGCATCATGCCTATCTGTTCACCGGCTCGCGCGGAGTAGGCAAAACCACGGTCGCCCGCATCCTGGCCAAGGCCATGAACTGCGAACAACGCCAAGACGCCAACCCCTGCGGCGTCTGTCCGGTTTGCCTGGCTTTCGCCGACGGCCGCTTTCTCGACTTGATCGAAGTAGACGCCGCCTCCCGCACCAAGGTGGAAGACACGCGGGAACTGCTGGAAAATTGCCAGTACGCCCCGCACCAAGGCCGCTACAAAGTCTACATCATAGACGAAGTGCACATGCTGTCCGGCCACAGCTTCAACGCCCTGCTCAAAACCCTGGAAGAACCGCCGGAACACGTCAAGTTCCTGCTCGCCACCACCGACCCGCAAAAAATTCCGGTCACCGTGTTGTCGCGCTGCCTGCAATTCAACCTTAAGCGCCTAACCCTAGAACAAATCCAACGCCAAATGGAATTTATTCTGCGGCAAGAACAAATCGCCTACGAACCGGCCGCGCTGTCCCTATTGGCGCGTTGCGCCGACGGCGGCATGCGCGACGGACTCAGCCTGCTGGACCAGGCCATCGTTTACGGCAACGGCGAAGTCAAGGAAGATTTAGTCAGCGCCATGCTCGGCGTCGCCGCGCGGCAACCGGTGGCCGAAATCCTGCGCGCACTGGCGCAAGCCGACCTGAGCGTCCTGCTCGCCAAAACCGCCGAGGCCGCCGAACTCAACAACGACTTCGCCGACATACTGCAACAAATGCTTGCCATACTGCACCGCACCGCGCTGCTGCAACAACTGCCCGGCTTCAGCGATCCGGCTTTCGATCACGCCTTGCTGGCCGAACTCGCCGCCGCCCTGTCGCCGGAAGACGTGCAACTGTTTTACCAAATCGGCTTGATCAGCCAACGCGATCTACCGCTAGCCCCTGACCCGCGTAGCGGCTTTGAAATGACCTTATTGCGCATGCTGACCTTCAAGCCCGGCCCCGCCGAAGCCATCCGAAGCAGCAAACCAGCCGCCGCCAAACTCGCGCCGGCGGCCGGCCATGTCACGGAGCCCGCGCCGCCCGCCGCGGCAGACCGCGCCGCGCGCCCCGCGCCCGCCCACAACGTAGAACCGCCGCCTAGCGAACCAAAACCCAAACTAGAATCCGAACCTACGCCGGCCAAGCCAACCGCGGCCGCATCCTGGGAGGAAATCATCACGGCCCTGCGCCTCAGCGGCTTCAGCCTGCAATTGGCCAACCATTGCGTGCTTGAGCACCTTGACCAACACAGTTGCCGGCTGCTGCTCGACCCCGGCTACCACCATGCCGGCTCGCGCGGCGAGGAAAAACTAAAAGAAGCGCTGGAAAAATATTTCGGCAACCCCATTAAACTAACCATAAATAAACAAGCCAGCGACCAAATCACCCCGGCCGAGGCGCAAAAACAAGCAGAAGCGGAAAAAATGCGGCAAGCCGAGGACAGCATACGCAACGACCCCGGCGTGCAAAACCTGATCGACCGCTTCGACGCGCGCATTTTGCCGGGCAGCATAGAACCGCTAGGCTAACACTAGGGAGAACACCATGAAAAGCGCACTCGCTGGCATTATGCAGCAAGCCCAAAAAATGCAAGAAAACCTAAAAAAAGTACAGGACGAACTAGCCAGTTTGGAAGTAGTCGGCGAATCCGGCGGCGGCTTGATCAGCATCATCATGACCGGCAAGCGTGAAGTGCGCAAGGTCAGCATAGACCCCTCGCTGTTGGCCGAAGACCGCGATATGCTGGAAGACTTGCTGGCGGCGGCGGTCAACGACGCCGTGCACAAAGTGGATAAGATGAAAAAAGAAAAAATGAACGACATCACCGCCGGCATGCCGCTGCCGCCCGGTTTTCAAATGCCGTTCTAAACCATGTCCAACCGCGGCCTGCTGCAAGAATTGATTCAAAGCCTGTGCTGCCTGCCCGGCGTTGGCCCCAAGTCGGCGCAGCGCATGGCTTTCTACTTGTTGCAACGCAACCGGGCGGGCGGCCTGCACTTGAGCCGCGCGCTGGCGCAAGCGCTGACCGACATTAAACATTGCCGGGTTTGCCAAACTCTATCCGAAACCGAGCTCTGCGCCGTATGCGACGACCAGCGCCGCGACCCCGGACTTTTATGCGTGGTGGAAAGCCCGGCCGACGCCTGGCTGATCGAACAAGCCACCGCCTATAAAGGGTATTATTTCGTGCTGAACGGCAAACTCTCCCCGCTCGACGGCGTGGGGCCGGCGCAACTGGGCCTGGACAAACTGGAAACGCGGCTGCAAACCGGCGCGGTCAAGGAAATCATATTGGCCACCAACGCCACGGTTGAAAGCCAAGCCACGGCGCATTTCATTGGTGAAATAGCGGCCAAATGGCAAGTACGCGCCACCCGCATCGCTCACGGCGTGCCGTTTGGCGGTGAACTTGAATTTATTGACAGTAATACCCTAACCCACGCCTTTAACGACAGACGCGAATTCTAAGCATTAGCCGCATAAAATTTGTTGCCTAGGCTCACGCCGCCACGGCGCGAACCTAGTCCTTTACCCGGCGGCGCGCCGGTCAGGCGCGCAAATTAAGCGATTGGCGTTACGTTTTCGGCTTGCGGGCCTTTTTGGCCGGCGGTCACCTGCATGGTGACGCGTTGCCCTTCTTTCAAGGTCCTGCGGCCGGAGCCGTTTATGGCGCTGAAATGCACAAACACATCCTTACCGCCAGCCTGTTCGATGAAACCGAAACCTTTTTCATCGTTAAACCATTTCACTTTGCCTTCTACTTGTACTGACATAAAAAAAATCTCTTGCAAAAAAAAGCCATTGCTGGCGTGTTACGGGGGGGTGACTCAAGCGGGTAAAAGGAGACTTGATAAAAGCGACAACGACTACCTAGCTAAATCGGCCTCCATTATACACAGCAATTGTTAATGTCAAAATAAAAAAAAATTAAGAATTAACTGTTAACAAAATATTACGAAGAAAACAGTAAAAAAACGAAGCCGCCCGCAAGGAGCAACAACATAACTTATTGATAAATATAAACTAAAAACATGAATAAAATTGTATCGTCATCGATTTTTACAATTTAATTATCTGGAAATAACGAATATCGCCTAACGCATTTTTTTGCTAGGCTGACGCCAATGGCCTTTGATAAGGCCAGGCTTCACAAAAAACACAGAATGTTCATATCCATGCTCACGCAGGGCGAAAAGCGCGAACGGCAATCCTAATATTAAGCATTAGTCGCCCAGCAAGCCGCCAAACCCGGCGCAATCCGCCGGGCCGGACCTCACGGCCTCGGCGGTATAGGCTAAAGGGCGAACTACAGCAAATTTTCGCTGTCCAGCTCGTCCACGCTTTGCTGCTTACCCGGAAAATAATTCGGGGCCACGCTAATCAAGATAGTCGCCAGGGTCGCGATATACGGCACCGCCTGCACCCCCAACACCGCCACCCACAAGCGGCCGCTCATATTGTCGAAATGCTCTATCGAGCGCATGACGACCATGCCGGTCACAAGCAGGCACAGCAACAGCAGTTCCTGCCAAATAATCAGCAAACCAGCCACCAACGGCCCTTGTTTTTCATATTTCGGGGTGCGGAAAAACGGCTTGCCGGAAGTAAACAAGCCCTCCAGTGTGCCGCGCGCCACGGTATGCGTCAACGACAAGCCCGCCAGCGCCGCACCCAAGGACTGCCCGAACGAGCATTGCACCCGCGCCCGATAAAGCCACAAACCGCGCAACACTTTAAAGGCGAACAATCCAATGGTCGGCAGCAAGAAAACGTTAACCGGCAGCTCGCTGTGTATTGGGTCCTTCACCAACAAAGCGGTCAACACTAAACTGGTGATGGTAATCAACAAAGCCAAGGCATCGGAAAACCAAGGCAACCAGCCGGCGACGAAATAATAGCGCTGCGCCGGCGTCAGGGTCGAATTACCGTCCGGCAGAAAATGCCGCCAATGGCGTTTGATAATTTGCATCGCGCCGTAAACCCAGCGGAAACGCTGCGTCATATAACCGGAAAAAGTGTCCGGCATCAAACCGCGCCCGAACGACTCCTTGCAATACACCGAATCGTACCCCGCCTCGTATAAGCGCAAGCCCAACTCGCTATCCTCGCAAATACACCACTCGCTCCACTCCCCCACTTTCTTGAACGCATCCTTTCTAATCATAGTCATGGTACCATGCTGAATAATGGCGTTGTACTCATTACGCTGCACCATGCCGATGTTAAAGAAACCGGCGTACTCCCAATAACAAAATTCCTTGAACTTGCCCAAGTTCAAATCGCGGTAATCCTGCGGCGACTGCACAAAACCCACGTTTTCGGTCTCAAAATACGGCGTCATGCATTTCAGCCAATCCGGCGACACAATGTAATCGCTATCAATCACCGCGATAATCTCGGCATCCGCGGCGGTGTTGGCCAAGGCGTAATTGATCGCGCCCGCCTTATAGCCGGGCCAGTTCTCCAAATGAAAGAAGCGGAACATCGGTCCCAAGCGCTGGCATTCCTCCGCCACCGGCCGCCACACGTCGGGGTCCTTGGTGTTGTTATCCATTACCAACACTTCCACATTCGGATAATCTACCTTGGCCAGGGCGCGCAAGGTCTTGCATACCATATCCGGCGGCTCGTTGTGTATCGGCAAATGCACCGACACCTTGGGGTAACGGTAATAAGGCCCCGGCGTCAACGGCGTGAAGGTGCGCCGGCCCTTGCGGTGCCACAATACTTCCACCAATTCCAGGCTCTCGGTCAGCAACACCAATACCGCCAAAGCCTGCATCAACATTAAAATCGCCCAGAACACCACCGAAAACGTGGTCTGATATTGCGCGGCGATAATCGACGCCGACCAAAACAACACCGAAGCCGCCACATTCACGATAATGCCGAAAAACAACTGTCCGGTTAATTTCAGCCGCTTGCGGCTGAACAAAAACGCCGCCATCAAAATAATGCTGAGAATCGACGCGCCAATGGCCCAGTTGCGCCAAGTAGGATTGGCCAGCACATCCCCCTCGAGCGGGAATTTCGGCTGCCTGTCCACGTTAAAAATGCCCCAATAAGCGCCTGCGGTGCCCTCTATGCTGATTTTCCAAGGCTGATCAAAGGCCTCAACCACATAATAAGTCAGCCGCTCCGCGTTGGCCCGGTTCAAGAACGCGCGTAAAAACTTGGCTTGGTTGGCCAATGACGGCGTGGAATGCTTATACGGCTGACCATCCGACGGCCAACCCACCTCGGTGATGACGATTTGCTTGCCGGGATAAGTCTGCTGCATATCGTAATACCGGAAAAACACGTAATCCACCGCGCTCTCCACCGGAATGCCCTCCCAGTAAGGCAAAATATGCACGCCGATATAATCCACCTCGTCCACCAACTCCGGATGCGCCTTCCACACGTCCCATGTTTCGGCGGTACTGACCGGCTTCGAGGTGCGTTGTTTCACCTCACGGATGTATTCAATCAATTGCTGCGGGTCGACGTTGCCGCGCAAAATCGTCTCATTGCCGACCAGCGTGCGCACAATGGCTTTCGGATACTTATTGCTCAACTCGATCAAGCTTTCGATTTCGCGGCGGTTTTTGTCCAAATCGTCGTCTATCCACGCTCCCATCGCCAAATGCTCGCCGTATTTCTCGGCCAATTCCGGCACCGCCTCCATGCCCTCCAGCGAGGTATAGGTACGAATCGAATGCGCCTTGCCCACTAATAGCGCCACATCCTCTTCGATTTCCTGCTTGGTCGGATAAATCCCCTTGCGCGGATTAGAATCCCGCCGCATCGGGTTAAACGTCAACCCCATCATCGTCTTATTCCAACCCGGCAACTGCAACGGGTTATTCACATAAGACCAAATCCCTAGGTTAAGCAACACAGTGAGAATCAGGGTTAACAGGGTGGCAAGTTTGGCTTTCATTCGGACAACAAAGCTCCTACGGAGTAATTATTATTCTGCGCCGCCCGCGGAGGCGGATATGAAGAAAAATGAGTCATTAAAGACAAAGGCATAATAAACAGAATTATAGCAAACCGGCGTTTTTACGTGTGACAGGCCTTACGGCAACCCAAAATAGTCTCGCCAGCTTGCCCCGCAAGCCGTGCAACCGAAATCAAAACCCAAAACCTAGCCGAATTACCATTAAAGCCGAACGCCCGCGCCCAACATGCTAAAATTGACCGATTAAACCGTTAGTTAACAAAGGGCGCAAACCCGCCAGCTTTATAAGCCACCCATGAACATCAGCCACTTACTAGACACCCGCCTCACCGCCGCCATGCGCGCGCTCGGTTTGCCGGAAACCGCCGCGGCCCAAGTCAAACCCGCCGCCAACCCCGACTTCGGCGACTATCAAGCCAACGGCGTGATGAGCGCGGCCAAGCAACTAAAAATCAACCCGCGCGAACTGGCGCAACAAATTCTAGCCCAAGCCGATTTATCCGACATCGCCGCCAAGGCCGAAGTCGCCGGCCCCGGCTTTATCAACATCTTCATCAGCCCGGAATGGATGGCTAGTCAAATATTGGCCATTGCCGGCCCCAACTCGCCGCTCATCCAAACGGCCGACCCGGCGCAAACCGTGGTCGTCGATTACTCCGGCCCCAACCTGGCCAAGGAAATGCACGTCGGCCACCTGCGCTCCACCATCATCGGCGACGCGGTAGCCAACATCCTCGGCTACCAAGGGCATAGGATCATCCGCCAAAACCACGTCGGCGACTGGGGCACCCAATTCGGCATGCTGATCGCGCAACTGGAACAACTGCAAACCCGCGACCCAAGCGACGACGCCGCGCCGAAACTCGCCGACCTGGAAGCCTTCTACCGCCAAGCCAAGCAAAACTTCGACGCCGACCCCGACTTCGCCGCGCTAGCCCGCGAATACGTAGTGCGCCTGCAATCCGGCGACGCCCAATGCCTCACACTTTGGCAACAATTCATCGACATCTCTCTGCGCCACTGCGAAGACGTCTACCACCGCCTAGGCGTCAAACTGACGCGCGGCGACGTCAAGGCCGAAAGCGCCTACAACGCCGACCTGCCGCAAGTAGTCGCCGACCTGCGCGCCCAGGGTTTGTTAACCGAGGACCAAGGCGCGCAATGCGCATTCCTGCCGGAACTGGCCAACAAAGACGGCTCCATCACACCGATCATCGTGCAAAAATCCGACGGCGGCTATCTCTACGCCACCACCGACCTGGCCGCGCTACGCCATCGCAACGCGCAGCTCAAAGCCAAGCGCATACTCTACTTCGTCGACGCCCGCCAAGGCCTGCACTTTCAACAAATGTTCGCTCTGGCGCGTAAGGCCGGCTTCGTGGACGCGGACGTGGAACTGGAACATTGCGCCTTCGGCTCCATGCTCGGCGACGACGGCAAGCCGTTCAAAACCCGCACCGGCGGCACGGTCAAATTGGTAGACCTATTGCAAGAAGCCGAACAGCGCGCCTTTACTTTAATCAGCGAGAAAAATCCCGACGTCCCGGAAACGGAACGCCGCGAAATGGCGCATAAAATCGGCATAGGCGCGGTCAAATACTCCGACCTCAGCAAAAACCGCATCTCGGATTACGTGTTCAACTGGGACGCCATGCTGAATTTCGAGGGCAACACCGCCCCGTATTTGCAATACGCCTACGTCAGAATATCCAGGATTTTAACCGCCATGGCGGAAACGGAAACACCGCCAAAGTTTGAACAGGAAAACAACGCGGAAAATCGCGCAGAACTAGCCGCGGAACTCAAGCACCCAGTCGAACGGGCACTAGCCTTGACCCTACTACAATTCGGCGAAAAACTGCACACCGCCGGCCGCGACAGCGCCCCGCATATCCTGTGCGCTTATTTATACGACCTGTCCGGCGCCTTCATGCGTTTTTACGAAAACTGCCCGATATTAAAGGAAGGCGTAACGGAAAACCAGCGCCGGCCTAGACTGCTATTGGCGCAACTGACGGCGCGCACCCTAAAAGTAGGGCTGGGCCTATTGGGTATAGAAACCCTAGAACGAATGTAACGAAGGCGATTCGGTATTAGCCGGAACAAACGTAGACGATAACCAATAACCCTAGGCCTTGGCTGCCGGGGACGGTTGGCTGGGGTGCGTGAGGCTTAGGATGCCGACCCCAAGCCTCCATGGACGTATTCACGGCAACCCAGGCAATATCGCACATACGCCCACGTTACTTTCCAAGCCAAGCCAAAAAAATTATTTAATCTTGGCTTCTTTATACATCACATGCTTACGCACCACGGGATCAAATTTTTTGATCTCCATTTTCTCCGGCATGTTTTTTTTGTTTTTAGTGGTGGTGTAGAAATGGCCGGTGCCTTCGGTGGACACCAATTTGATTTTATCGCGCATGACTCAACTCCTTTTAACTGGATGTTTAAACTTGATCGCCGCGGCCGCGGATTTCAGCCAGCACCACGTCGATGCCTTTTTTATCAATAATACGCATCCCCTTTGGAGACACTCTCAAGCGCACCCAACGGTTCTCGCTTTCCACCCAAAATCTGTGATGATGCAGATTCGGCATAAAACGGCGCTTGGTTTTGTTTTGCGCGTGGGACACATTATGTCCGCTCATCGGACCTTTACCTGTAACTTGGCATACTCTGGACATGACAACCTCTAAATAGAGCATTTATTTTCAAAATAGCTGGCCTTTATACCAAAAAAATGCCCTCCCGTAAACGGCCGGCTAAAAATTTACCCCTTTCCCGCGCGGACGCCGTACGCCAAACCCCACGATGCGGTAAAATCCCAAAGCAACCAAATTGCCTTTACAGGACAACAATGACTATAAAACTCGGCGTGGTCATGGACCCAATCAGCCGCATCAACATCAAAAAAGACACCACCTTCGCCATGCTGTTGGAAGCCCAAGCGCGCGACTGGGAACTGCACTACATGGAACTGGACGACCTGCATCTGATCAATGGCCGCGCCCGCGCCCGCGTCCGCCGCCTGCACGTCCGGCGCGACCCGCAAAACTGGTATCAGCTGCCCGAAGCCGGGGAAATCGACCTGGCCGAATTAGACGTCATCCTCATGCGCAAGGACCCGCCGTTCAACCAAGAATACATCTACTCCACCTACATCCTGGAACAGGCCGAACGTGCAGGCGTCTACGTGGTCAACAAACCGCAATCCCTGCGCGACGCCAACGAAAAAATGTACACCGCCTGGTTTCCGCAATGCTGCACCGACACCCTAGTGGCGCGCGATCCGCAAAAAATCCGTGAATTTTTGCACCATCACCAGGAAATCATCCTCAAACCCCTGGACGGCATGGGCGGCGCATCAATATTCCACGTGCGGCTAAACGACCCCAATCTGAGCGTGATTCTGGAAACCATGACCGAACACCGGCAACGCTTCATCATGGCCCAAAAATACCTGCCGGAAATTAAATTCGGCGACAAACGTATTTTAATGATCAACGGCGAATTGGCCGCCCCCTATTGCCTGGCGCGCATACCTTTGGCAGGCGAAAGCCGCGGCAACCTAGCCGCCGGCGGACACGGCGAAGGCCGCGAACTCAGCGACCGCGACCGCTGGATCGCCGCCCAGGTCGGACCGGCGCTGCGTGAAAAAGGCCTAGCCTTCGTCGGCCTAGACGTCATCGGCGACTATCTAACCGAAATCAACGTCACCAGCCCGACCTGCGTGCAAGAACTGGACGCTCAATTCGGGCTAAACATCAGCGCCGGACTCATGGACCACATCGCCGAGCGGCTGCACAACCGATGACGCCCGCCTACACGCCGCTCACCGCCAATTCCGGCCGCTTTCCCTCCAGCGCCAACCGCGGCGTGCTGGCGGCGGCGGTGTCGGCGGCCTTGCTGGCGCATGGCTTGATATTAAGTTTCGTAAAATTCGACGCCACCTCTTTTGCTCCCGCCCAACTCCCGCTCACGGTCAGCATAAGCCTGCCGCCTCCGCCAGCTCCGCCGCCGGCCGAACCCGCCGCACTTGACGCCGCGCCGGCTCCGGTTTTACCGGAACCCAAACCCGAACCCGCGCCAGTCCCGCCGCCCGCGGAAATCCTCCCGCCGCCTCCGCCTCCGCCGGTTATCGAAAAAAAACCGCCGCCGCCCGCGCCTATAATCCGCAAACCCGCTCCCCCGCGGGAGCCGCCACGCCACGCTCAAACCAAGACGGAGAAGCCCGCCGCCCCCGCGCCCAAACCGGTAAAGCCGCCGAAACCGCCGGCCGCGCCCGCCGCGCCCGCGCAGCCTCCGGCGGAAGCCCAAGCCCTGCCCGCGCCGACGCCTAAATTGGATGCGGAATCCTTGTTGCAACAAATTCACAGCATAGGCGAACGCGAACGCAACCGGAATATGCTGGCCGGCCAACAAGGCCCGAAAATAAAATTCGCCGGCTCCGTCACCCGACATAAATACCTGGCCGCCCAATATGTAAAGGATTGGGACAGCAAGGTCGAGCGCACCGGGAATCTAAACTACCCGGCGGCCGCGCGCGACAGCAAGGAAGCGCTCACTCTAACCATGGATGTAGGCATCAACGCCGACGGTTCACTGTATAGTATGCGTATTGTAAAATCCTCGGGGAATCCGGCCCTGGACGAAGCGGCCAAGCGCATCGTCAGAATGAGTGCGCCATTCGCTGAATTACCCGTTGAATTATTACAAGAAGTCGATGTCTTGGTAATAACCCGAGTCTGGCAATTCTCCGATGAAACCGGGATGACCACTCATTAAAAATAACATGGTGAAACTATGATCCCAACCACATACTTCAATAACCAATTTCTCATAGCCATGCCGGGGTTGGCCGACCCGCATTTTTCGCACACCGTCACCTATGTCTGCCAACATACCGACGAAGGCGCGCTCGGCATCGTCATTAATCGCCCCACCGGCATGAAGCTGGGAGACATATTCAAGCAAATGGGCATTAAGAGCGAACTGCGCCAAGTATTGAACGCGCCGATATTCGCCGGCGGACCGGTGCAGCAAGAACGCGGTTTCGTGATCCACCCCACCTGCGAAAAGCAATGGGACTCCAGCATCTACACCGCCGACAACATCACCTTGACCAGCTCGCGCGATATTCTGGAAGCCATTGCCGTGGGCGAAGGCCCCAGTCAATTTCTGATCGCCCTCGGCTACGCCGGCTGGGGCAGCGGCCAATTGGAAAAAGAAATGATAGAAAACGCCTGGCTCAACACCCCCAGCGGAACCGCCATCATTTTCGAGACCCCGGTCAACCAGCGCTGGAACGCCGCCGCCAACCAACTGGGCATAGACATTAACCGCCTGACCGCGCCGGCGGGACATGGTTAACCCAAGCATGCTAAAAACCGGCCTGACTAAAATCGACCCGCTACGCGCCAAACTCAAATCCGACGCCTACCTGGGCTTTGACTTCGGCAACAAAAAAATCGGCGTGGCGGTCGGCTACGCCGAAACCGGAATCGCCAGCCCGCTGCTCACCCTGCCGGCGGTCAAGCAACACCCGGATTGGCCGCGCATCGGACAATTAATCGACGAATGGCGACCGGCCGGGCTGGTGGTGGGCCTGTCGCGCAACCTGGACGGCGGCGATAACCCTATTACCCCGCTAATGGAAAAATTCTGCCGCCAGCTTAAGGGGCGCTATAATTTACCCGTGCACCAAATGGACGAAACCCTCACCACGTTCGCCGCCAAACAATTACTCTTTGATGAAGTACGCGTCAGCGCCGGCAAACTGTGGCAGGTTCAAGACCAAGTCGCCGCGCAATTGATTTTGCAAAGCTGGTTCAATCAAGCCAACTAAATCTTATGCTACACCAAGTTATCGACATCGACACCTCGCTGCTCAGCCTGGAAACCGGACTCCGCGCCCAAATCCACGAGCGCGGACTGCAAAATCCGCTGATCATCGGCATCCACAGCGGCGGCGCGTGGATTGCCAAACACATACACCAACGGCTGGCCCTCAAGGAATCGCTCGGCTTGCTGGACATTACGTTTTACCGCGACGACTTTTCGCAAATCGGCATGCACCCCAAGGTCAAGCCCAGCCAATTGCCGCCGCACGTGGAAGGGCGCGACATCATACTCATAGACGACGTGTTTTACACCGGCCGCACCGTGCGCGCGGCCTTGAACGAAATCTTCGATTACGGCCGCCCCAATCAAGTTTTGCTCGGCGTATTGGTCGAGCGCAGCGGCAGGCAGATTCCGATACAACCCGACTGTTACGGCGTGCGCATCAATTTACCGCCAACGCAAAGAATCAAACTGTCCGGCCCGGAACCGCTGCACATTGAAATTTTGAACATGGAGCCGCGCACTTCATGACTACCCAACACATACAACTGACCGAGCATGGCCGCTTGAAACATTTTCTCAGCATTGAAGGGCTGAGCAAGGAACTGCTGACGGAAATTCTGGACACCTCCGAGTCCTATGCCGACATGTCGGGCAAGCAAATCAAAAAAGTGCCGTTGCTGCGCGGAAAAACCATCATCAATCTGTTTTTTGAAAACAGCACCCGCACCCGCACAACCTTTGAATTGGCGGCCGCGCGGCTGTCCGCCGACGTCATCACCATGAACATCGCCACCTCCTCCACCGCCAAGGGAGAAAGCCTGCTGGACACCATCCGCAACCTGGAGGCCATGCACGTGGACATGTTCATCGTACGCCACGCCCTGAGCGGCGCGGCCTACTTCATCGCCGAGCACGCGGCCCCGCACATCAGCGTCATCAACGCCGGCGACGGCCAGCACGCGCATCCGACGCAAGCCATGCTGGACATGTTCACCATCCGCCAGTACAAAAAACGCTTTGAAGGGCTTAAAGTAGCCATCGTCGGCGATATACTGCACTCGCGCGTGGCGCGCTCGCAAATTCAGGCTTTGAATACCTTGGGCGTGGAGGAAGTGCGCGTCATCGCGCCGAAAACCCTGCTGCCCAACCAAGTGCGGCAAATGGGCGTCATCGACTTTCACGACATGGAGGAAGGCTTGAGCGGCGTGGACGTCATCATCATGCTGCGCTTGCAAAAAGAACGCATGAACTCCGCTTTTTTGCCCAGCGAAAGCGAATATTTCCGCTGCTTCGGCCTCACCGAAGCCAAGCTGAAACACGCCAAGCCGGACGTCATGGTCATGCACCCCGGCCCGATCAACCGCGGCGTGGAAATCGCCTCCACCGTCGCCGACGGCCCGCATTCGGTGATCTTGCAACAAGTCAGCAACGGCGTCGCCGTGCGCATGGCCATCATGTCCATGATTATTTCCTCAAGCGGGGGCGGAGCATGAAAAAAATCCTCATTAAAAACGGCCACATCATTGATCCTCTCAACCAACGCGATGAAACAGGCGACTTATGCATCGCCGGCGGAACCATTCTGTCAATCGCGGACACCGCCGGCTTCCACCCGGATTTAGTGATAGACGCCGCCGAGCAAATCGTCTGCCCCGGCTTCATAGACCTGAGCGTCTGCCTGCGCGAACCCGGCCACACCCAAAAAGGCACTATCGCCAGCGAAACCCGCGCCGCCGCCGCCGCCGGCGTCACCAGCCTATGCCTGCCGCCGGACACCCGCCCGTGCATAGACACCCCGGCTGTGGTGGAGCTGATCAAGGATCGAGCCGATAAAGCCGGCTACCCGCGCATTCACCCGATAGGCGCCCTGACCCAACGCCTAGCCGGCACGGAACTCAGCGGCATGTTCGCCCTCAAGCAATCCGGCTGCATCGCCGTTAGCAACGCCAACCAGCCCCTGGCCAATTTGCTAATCTTGCGCCGCGCCATGGAATACGCCAGCAGCCACAACCTATTATTGATTTACCGCGCCAATGAATTTTCGCTCAGCGCCGGCGGCTGCGCGCACGAAGGCGCATTCGCCAGCCGCTACGGCCTGCCCGGCATCCCTGAAGCCGCCGAATCCATCGCCCTGGCGCAATGCCTGGAGCTGGCCGAACTGACCGGCTGCCGCGTGCACATCAACCAAATCAGCTGCAAACACTCGGTCATCAAAATCCAGCAAGCCAAAAAATACGGGGCCAACGTCAGCGCCGACGTCGCCATCCACCAGCTGCATCTGACCGAAGAAGACATGACCCCGTTCGACAGCGCCTACCACGTGCTGCCGCCGTTCCGCGGCGAAATCGACCGCAAATACCTGCGCGACGCCCTGGCCAACGGCACCGTGGACGCCATCAGCTCCGCCCACCAACCGCACGACCTGGACGCCAAGCTCGGCGCGTTCCCCGACACCGAACCCGGCGTGGCGGCGCTGGAAACCCTGCTGCCGTTACTGTTGAACCTTACCCGGCAACAAGTGCTCACCCTGCCGCAAGCCATCGCCAGCCTTACGCAAAAACCGGCCAAAATTCTCGGCCTGCCCGTCGGCCACCTAAGCCCCGGCGCGCCCGCCGACGTGTGCGTGTTCGATCCGCAAGCCAGCTGGACGGTGGACAACGAAAATTGGCTTAGCGCCGGCAAAAACACGCCATATTGGGGCCAAACCCTGACCGGACGCGTCACCCACACCTTGCAAAACGGCAGCCTGATTTTCCGGCTCGCCGCCGCTGAAAATTCATAAACCCCGCCCGCCAACGCCCGCATGTCAGAAGCAAAACCGCAACCCGACGCTAACATTTGCACGATAGACGACCTGAAAGGCGACCAATCCTGGCGCATTTTCCGAATTATCAGCGAATTCACGGAAGGCTTCGACACCCTGAGCAATCTGCCGGACGCGATCAGCATCTTCGGCTCCTCCCGCTTGCGCCACGACAATGAATACTATCAAAAAACCGTGGAGTTGGCCGCGCTGCTAGCCCAAAACGGCTTCGCCATCATCAGCGGCGGCGGCCCCGGCATCATGGAAGCCGCCAATAAAGGGGCCCGGCAACAAAAACAAATATCCGTCGGCCTGAACATACAATTGCCCATGGAACAAAAACCCAACCCCTATCAAAACAAGTCACTGCATTTCCGCTATTTTTTTGCGCGCAAAGTCATGTTCGTCCGCTATTCCATCGGCTATGTGTGCATGCCCGGCGGATTCGGCACCCTGGACGAATTTTTTGAAGCCCTGACGCTCATGCAAACCCACAAAATCTTCCCCCTGCCGCTGGTGCTGTTCGGCCAGGATTTTTGGAAAGGCCTGCTGGAATGGATGCAAACCACCCTGGTCGAATACGGCGTTATCGGCACGAACGAAATGGAGCTGATCACCTTGACCGACGATCCGCATGAAGTAGTGGAAATCATGACCAAACACCGCGACTGGAAAAATCTCCAGCGCCGGAATGCGGGTTGTTAGAAAGGACGACGTTTTTTTGTATTTAAGTCAAAAATGTGAATTTGATCCCGACAAGATTCGGAATTTGATTAACGATTGGTTGCGCAAAGATATCGAAATAGCCAAACGGATAAGTTAACGCCAAAAAAGAGGGGCGGAGTTAATTAAAAGATAATTCCACCTCAGAGCCTTAAGCTAACCGGTTTTATGATTCATCTTGAAATCGAGATTACGGCGGACGTGGAAGAAATATATCCCAGTCTCAGGGATTAAAATGAAAGCAACCGGTTCCAATTCCGCAAACACTTCAAAATATTAAGGAAACTCTGATTAATTCGTTGCTTCAAAATTCAGTGATATTGAAATCAATGACTTGAGACCAAGGTTTGTTTGAAAAACTGATTTAATCAGAGGTTCCCTAAAACAATAACGTAGGATTGTGCCGCACGAAGTGTGGCGCATCATTCATGAATTCAATATGAAACAATACCGTAGATCCAATATAATTCGTGTTTATTATAAGTTTGAACGTCAGTCATTGTTTATCTATCATTGAAATCGTTATATCGTTTAGTTGCTATCTCAATATCACCCTTTGCGGGGCGAATGAAGAATTCTTAGTAACTAAAGCCGCGCCGCCAAACGGCGGCGCGCCAAGCAAAGTCGATTAGATCCAGTCTGAATCGGAGCTATCGTCTCCGAAATCGCCGCCATCCCCGCCGAAAAGACTATTACTATCGTCGCTGTAATCGGCGTTGCTGAAATTAGCTCCGCCGAAATCGCTGCTATCAGCCAATTGGCCTTGGCCGGCGTCGTCGCCGTAATAATTGTTGATAACGGTATTCTCGGTGACGTGCTCGCCGCCGAAACCGGTTTGATCAAAACCGGAACCGCCGAATCCGCCGCCTTGCCCAAAACCGCCGCCATGATGGCCCATCAAATTCTCCAGGCCTTGAAACAAAAACCCGCCCGCGGCCACGCCGGCGGCGGTTGCGGCGACGTTACCTAAAAATCCGCCGCCCAGGATACCGCCCCCGGCGGGCGCTGCTTGGGCCGGCGCCGCCGCATAGGGCGCGGCCTGAGCGGTTGGCGGCGCATAACGGTTAGGCTGGTAATTGCCGGCGCCCGGAACCGGATTGCTGACCGCGGGTGCGACCGGCGCGGGCTGAGCCCACGGGTCCGCGCCCAAGAACCCGGCGCTGGCCGCCGCGGGCGCGCTTTGCAATTGTTTTTGCAAGGCCTCAATTTGCTGTTTGGCATTAGTCAAGGCATGCTCCAGCAACAATACCCGTTGCGACAACAAGTACAGCGCGTCCGGCTGTTGCGCCGCCGCTTGCTGAATCAAACCCTCGGCCTCGCTGTCCTTAGCGGACAATTTAAAGCCGACTAATTGTCTGAGCAATTGATTAAGTTGCTCGCGTTCCTGTATGTTCATAGGTATTGGCTCCAAAAAATAGTAGCGAACGTGTTTTACGTTCTCATTGCTTTGATAACAAACGCGCGAAAAAATTCCATTATGAATTGCGGCCGGCGACCTAGGTTTTCAAGCTTTACGCGCCACGCTAACCGTTATTTTAATTTATAGGCGGTTGCGGCGCTCCAGTATCCAACACCTCGATTGGCGCTCCGCACTGTAACATCCCTTCCGCGTCATGAATCAGATTTTGCCCGAAATAGACTTTTTTATTCCACTGCCGCAAGCGCGACAACGTGGTCAACGGCTCCTTTCCGCCGGACGCGGTAACCGGGTCTATCGTCGGCACCGCGCAACGCGAACAAGGCTTGGGCAATCTAAAGGTAATATCGCCGATGCGCACTCGCCGCCACAAATCCTCCGCGTAAGCCGCACAATCGCCGGCCACCAAATTCGGCCTAAAGCGCAGCATGGACAAATTTAAGCCCATCGCCGCGTTCAACGCGTCCAACGATGGAGTGGAGGTCAACAACATCGGAAACCCGTCGGAAAAAGCCGTCATATCCCCACTAGCGGCGTAATTCAAATCGACTTGGCGCAAATCATCGTCCGGCTGCAACGCCAAGCGGCAGGGAAAATCCAACGCCCTGCTCAGCCACGCATCGGCCTCCGCGCTGACATGCTTGGCCAAACACCGGTCCCCCCATACCGTGACTTCCACCTCCGGGGCATCCTCCGCCGCGCGCAACGGCAACACCAAATCAGCCGCCCCGGCGGTGGACAAGCGCAAAGCCTCGCCCGCGATAAGCGCATGCAGCAAGGCCATGCGCGGCAAACGGCGCTGGCTCAAAAACTGACCCTCGGCGTCCACCAGCATCCACTTGCGGTCATATAACAAACCGGTGCGCGCCACCGGCCACGCGTCCACCGGAAAACCGCCCAATGATTTCACCGGATAAATGTAAATTTGTTCTAAAATCGGCATGCTCGCGTCTCCCACCGCTCCGGCGCGCAGTATACAGATTCCGCGCCGCCGGCGTAAGCCCGCGCCCCATCCGCCGCCCCGCCAACCAACCGGCGCGGCCAAAAGGCGCGAATTTTCTGTAAAATTGAAACATTGATAAAAAACACCACACCTGCCATGCGCCGACTCTTTACATCATCGCCATTCAAATCATCGCCCCTGTTGAAGCTGCTGTGTCTCATACTGCCGCTTTCCGCCGCCGCCGCGCCCAAAACGCGCCCCGCGCCGGCGAAACCGGCCGCCGCCGCCGAAAAACCAGCGCCCGCCGCGCCGGCCAAGCAACAAATCGTCATTGCTTATGTCGCGGCCTTGCAAAATCCACCGCCTACCGCCTCCGTGCTGGAGCCGTTTATACCCGACCTAGGCGTCGCCGGCGCGGAACTGGCAATCAGCGACAATAACACCACCGGCCAATTTACCGGCCAGGAATTCGTGTTAAAAAAAATCATCGTCCCCGCCGACGCCGACTTGACGCAATCGTTTCAGCAACCGGCCGCCGCCGAGGCCGATTTGGCGTTAATCAACACCGGCGCGGAAAGCCTAGTAAAAATCGCCGACAGCGACGCCGGCAAAAACAAATTGCTGTTCGACATCGGCTCCAGCGACGACGCCTTGCGTAACGGGCTATGCCGGCGCAACGTATTGCACATTCTACCCAACCGCGCCATGCGCGCCGACGCATTGGCGCAATACATGCTCAAAAAACGCTGGCAAAAATGGTTTTTAGTCATCGGTCAAGCGCCCGGCGACTCATTATACGCCGAGGCGATTAAACGCGCCGCCAAACGCTACGGCATGAAAATCGTAACGGAAAAAACCTGGACCAATACCTTCAACTCGCATCGCAGCGACCAAGCCGACGTGCCCGAATTTACCCAAGGCGTGGAATACGACGTGCTGGTGGCGGCCGACGAAACCGGCGCCTTCGGCGAATACCTGGATTACCACACCTGGAGCCCGCGCCCGGTCATCGGCACCCAAGGCCTGATCGCCACCGCCTGGCATCCGACGCATGAACAATGGGGCGCCAGCCAATTGCAAAACCGGTTTAAGGAAAAAACCGGCCGCTGGCTCAGCGAAACCGAATACGCCGCCTACATCGCGGTTCGCTCCATCGGCGAAGCCGCCATCCGCGCCAAGACCAACCAAATGCTGGCCATACGCGATTATCTCTTGTCCCCGGCGTTCGCCTTGCAAGGCTATAAAGGCGCGCCGCTCTCCTTCCGCCCCTGGGACGGCCAATTACGGCAACCGGTATTGCTAGCCGCGCCGCGCGAAATGGTAGCGGTAGCCCCGCTGGAAGGATTTTTGCACCCGAAAACCGAATTGGATACCCTGGGGTATGACCAGCCGGAAACCGGGTGTAAGTTTTAGGGCGCGAAACTTAAAATAAAGGCAACAAGCCTGGAATCCCCAAGGCCTGTATCCGCGCCGCGTTACCCTCGTCTTGGTAGGCAATCAAGCGCCCCTCGCGCCGCCAGATGCGGAACGCCAAGGCGTTGGAAAGCACCCGCACTGGATAATCGCGCGGCAATTGTTGCAAATACGGCTGCATATCCACGAAATCGCGCGCGCCGTATTGTTGCATAATGAATTGTAAACCGCCGTTTCTGGGGCCGATGTTATAGGCCAGCAAGCCTAGAAATAAATCGTCGCGCATTTGATGCAAATAATATTTCAGCGTCACGGCGGCCACAAACGCGTTATGCCGGCTGTCGGTTAGAATAAGCGTATCGGTCTTCAATTGGCGGCGCGCCTGCTCGAATATAAAATTCGGCACGGCGGTAATCTGAAACAAACCCTGTCCGCCGTCCTTGCTCGGCCGCGGCAAAAAAGACGACTCCGTCGCCGCCACGCCGAGCAGAATATCCAAATCCAAATCATTGCTGGCGGCGGCGTCGGTAATGGCGGGGCTAAATACCGCCGCTCGGTCTATGATTTTTTGCAAATCGGCTTGATCATAACGCCGGTAGGCGGCGAAAATCTGGTGCTCCAAATTCCGCCGCGCCGCCAACTCCTTGCCCCCCACCAACAAGCGCAAATGCTCCAGCAGTTGCCGTTGCCGGGGTTGCGCGGCTACCAACAGGCACAAGGCCAGCAAACCGAACGCCGCATAAGCCGGCGTAGCAGGCGCCAGACGCGCCAAATGCCGCCGCAGCCAACGCCAACACATCCAGCCGGCCGCGGCCGCCAGCGTCCACCCCACCCAAGCCAAAGCAAACGGCAATACATTGTGCAGAAAATCAGTGCCGCCGAAACGCCGCATCAAAAAAGCCGCCGCCAGCATGGTCAGCACCAGCGCCGAGCCGGCCAAACCAAACCCCTCCACGCCTAGGCGCAACCACACCCGCGCCTCAGGAATCCGCGGCGCGGGTTTAACCGCCGGCTTAGAGCCCGCCGCCGGTTTTTTGCGCGGCTTTGCGCCCGCGTTACCGGCGGTATTGGCGGGGGCATTCGCCTTGGCGGGCGCGGGGGATTTTCGGCGCGGTGTTTTTACTACTTCGCCGCTTTCATCCGTCTCGGCTTTTGCCTTGGCGGGAACAGGCGATTTTCGGCGCGGAATTTTAACCGCTTCGCCGCCTTCATCCGTCTCGGCTTTTGCCGTGGCGGGAGCCGGCGATTTTCGGCGCGTAGCTTTTACCGCTTCGCCGCCGCCGTCCGCGCCGACCTTCTTGGCTCGCGGAGTCTTGACAGCCTCGCCGCCTGAAACCGCGTCAGCGCGCGCCTTTGCCCTAGGGCGCGGAGTCCCGGCTTCGGTTTCCTGCTGTTTGCTTTCCGTCATTGGCCGCCGCAAATAAAGCTATTATAGCAACGGCCGGCCTATTAATAATCCACCACGATGTCGGCCAGCAAAATCCGCTCCGCATCCAAGCGCAAGGCCAAGGTCTTGCAAAACAAATCGGTATCAAAATCCCGGTAACGCTCGGATGTCACAATTCCGTGCGCCTCCTCGCACTGTTCTAGTGCAAGCAATTCATAAAAATAAGGCCGCCACGACCAGTTAAACCCGATTTTACGCGGATCGGTGAACCAGCAATTCTCGGTAAAATTGAAGTTAGGCGAAATTTGCTTGCCCTGGTTATCGCACATATAAAAGCGCGCGATATTGCTTTGCGTGAAATTCCATTTCGCCAGCTCGTTCAGGTTAAAATCCCCTTGCAAGGCCTCTTTTAGCCTATACATCAAGGCGTAAGTATTATTGGCGGCGGCGATGCTCTTTTCCACCCGCGCCACCGACTGCCTAAAAAACTTGCCGCGTAGCGATGCAATATGCAGCTCGTACAAAGTCTCCGGCTTAAATTCCGGCTCGGCGGCGGAAAACAAATAACCCTGCATATACTGCGCGCCGCAGGTCAGGCCGAACAAAAAGTCATCATCGCTTTCCACCCCCTCACAAATAATCTGACAACCGGTGCGCGCGCCCAAACGGGTCAACATATGCACAATATCGCTCGCTACCCCGCCTTTGCTGGCTTTTCTGTATAAACGCAGGTCAATCTTGATAATGTCAGGATGTATCGCCAGCACCCGCTCAAACTGCGACGCGCCGGCGCCGAAATCGTCCAACGCCACCCGCAAACCCTGTTTGCGGTAGTGCTTGACGATCTCGCGCAACTTGGCGATATCGGCATTCGCATCATTGATTTCAATGATGATCCGCTGCCGGTCTATGGCCAATTCTTCGAGCATTTTCAAGGTGGGGGAAGCTTTTAAATGCTGTAAATTGTCTATCCAGGCCGCCGAAATATTCAAGGCCAAGAAACTGCCGCCGTTCAACTCGGCAAACTTTTCCAAAGCCTGGCGTCTAACCAAACGGTCCCAATCGGTGCGCTGCTTGGCGTCGATTTTAGGCGAAGCGAACAAACGCCCGGCGGAAATCACCTTGCCTTTGGCATCATACTGCCGCGCCTGAGCTTCGTAACCAATGATCTTGCCGCTGGCCACGCTGAGAATCGGCTGAAAATAAGGAAATAACAACTGCTTATCGTTCATTTACATCATGCTTCCTACAAAATTGCTTGACTGCCCGCGCGGGTTTGCCGGACATGGGTTAAGAAATTTTAAGCAAGGAGTAGGCCATGTTTTGGTGATTGCTTGAGCAATTGTATTGAGTTATCGAACGCGTAGGGTTAGCGTTCTACCCAGAAAACCAACCCTGAACATCAACCCAATTTAGGCTAAAATGTAAGATTAACCTATCGCCACCGGCACCCTTCCGCCGTCATGAATTCACATCTTACGCAACTGCACCCCTATCCTTTTGAAAAATTAGCCCTGTTGAAACAAGGCATAACGCCGGCCGCCGACAAATCGCCCATCGCGCTGTCCATAGGCGAGCCGCAACATCCGACCCCGCATTTCATACAAGAAGCGTTGATTCAGCATTTGCACGGCCTGAGCGCCTATCCCAGCACCAAGGGTCTGCCGGAACTGCGCCAGGCCATCGCCCGCTGGCTG
>CAIYSZ010000044.1 GCA_903928965.1 uncultured Pseudomonadota bacterium | reverse complement strand
TTCCATGTTCACCCCCTTGTTTGGTCACTAGAGAGTGAAACAGATTAGCGATGGACTTTCAAGTCATAAACTTAGGCAACCTTCTTTCGGGCTTGTTTAGGTTTTGTCGTGTACAGAGCGAGAGTACTCTAGAAATGCAGAGAATATATATACGTCTGAACTCAATACCGTGCAATTCGTGACTTTAATTTGCCCAACAGAGCCATTATCACCTACACTAATAAGCCCATTCAATCCCGGATAACAGTGAATGTTTTTTGAATTTAAATCAGTAGCTGTTCCTGAAATGAGTTTACTGCCCTCATGCACATCAGAGACTAATTCACCGTATTTCTCTGATGAACGATAGTCGTGAAGCGTCCCTACGCGCAGAGAACTACTTTAAGGGACATGCTCTAATTTACAATACTTATATAGCGCCATACTCATTCATGAATTCAAAATAATTGCCGTGGTTGCTCTAGGCGGAACTTCAGCTGTCTAGTGATTTGATTGCGTTTAATGGGTGGGTTCAATTGCTGTTTAGCGCCTGCCAAGCGGCAAGCGAGTCCATGTAGTCTCTCCATTGAATAATTTTTCGGTTCTTTATGGTGACGATGGATACAAACCGGTTTTCATAGGCGGCGCCAGTTCTCAAAATCTTGCCATGAACTTGATACTCCAGAACAACGACGCTATGCTTTTTGTCATAATGTACGACAAGATTATCACATTTATGAACTTTGATGTTGTTGCCATACCCTGAGTATACGGCTATAACATCTTTGCGGCCGTGAATTTTTTCGGGCCAACCGGGGAATCGGTAGAGAAACTCAAATTCGGCATCATCTGCGATAATGTCAAAGTAATGATCGCCATCGACAAAGTTTTCCAATCCTTTCATGATCAAAGCAAAGAATGGGTTGAGTGCTTCGTGTTGGGGATATTGAGTTGTTGGCATGGATTGTCTCCTTTCTATATTTACTGTACTTAAACTAGGAGGCAAGTTTTCGGATGTTTGCCTTGTTGTTCTTGCAATCAGGCTAATTTGCGAACGGGAGCATTAAATACGCGGACGCTCGGTTGCTCATTCAATAATGCCGATTATATCAGAATCGGTTTATTAACTCTTGAGTTCATCCGGGAAGCAGAGATATTTTGTTTTGTTGCTCCGGTTGCCATGGGGGTTTGGATAGGCTAGGCGGCATGGATGGGGTCGGCGTAGAAGAGGCGCTGGTTTTCGCGGCGGCGTCCGCTGGCTTCGGTGCTGAAGCTTGGCTAACAAGCTCCGGATATGATCGCTATTTTACGGAGGTATTGATTACGGCGCCTTCGGCGATAATGCAGTGTTTTCCAAATAGAATATAGGAGTCGTTTTTGACGTAGGCGGCTTCGTCTAACATAATGTTGCCGCCGCCAATTTCCAGCGCGCGGTCTATCGCGGTTTGTAGGGTCGGCAGTCCCAGAGGAATGCCGAGGATATTGGTTTGGCAGTCCTCGCCGGTGACTCGTTTGCCGTTTTTTGCGTCCACGCGGGTGTTGGTTAGGTCGATGTTTTTGGTGGACACCAAGGTTAAATCGCCGGTGCGCACGGTACAGCCGGCGGCAAGCAGGGCAACAAGGGCAATGAGACGGGCTTTGGGCGTGGTTTATTCATAGGTGTCATAAGCGTCTCCTTCGACTTTCCAGCACGTTTCACCATAGATGTAGGGTATATAAGAAATTATGCCGAATTATGAGTGTTAGTCTAGGCTTGATTTGTGCTTTTTTGGTGTGCTAAAATTGTGAGTTCTATAAAGTTTTAGACCTCTAGGTAGGCGAGCGCTATGAAACCAGAAATCCATCCAAACTATAAACAAATCACCGTGACTTGCGGTTGCGGAAATTCCTTTGAGACGGGCTCGGTGTTGGGCAAGGATTTGCACATCGAGGTTTGTTCTTCATGTCATCCGTTTTACACCGGCAAGCAACGGGTGGTAGACACCTCCGGCCGCGTGGATAAGTTCCGGAAAAAATTCGGTAAGTAAGATCGCGGCGAATCAAAACAGGCTGGCTGCGCTTTCTTCCTGTTCCTCTTCTGCCTCCGGTTCAATGACCGGCCGCGGCGCTGAGAATACGGTAGGCAGGGTTTCCTTACTGAAGAATTCCCAAATGCCGTTTCTACTATTGGGGTGCAATAATAGGCCGTCCGCCGGGTTGATGTAGGCGGCGACCACCCCTTCCGGCGGTTGTAGCGGTCTTTCCGGCGTGTTTTCCAGCGCCACTTTCATGAATTCCATCCACATCGGCAGCGCGGCCTTGCCGCCGGTTTCGCCCGCGCCCAGCGACGTTGAGTTGTCGAAGCCTATCCAAGCCGAGGCGGCGATGTCGGCGGCGTAGCCGTTAAACCAGGCGTCGCGCTGTTCGTTGGTGGTGCCCGTTTTACCGGCCAAATCGCTGCGCCCAAGTTGTTTGGCTTGGGTGGCGGTGCCGCGCTCGACTACGTCGCGTAATAAGCTGTTCATTAGGAAATTGACTTGCGGCGAGATGGCGCGCGGCGCTTGCGCCGGCGGCAAGGGTTGTTCCGGGGCGGTGATGCAATCCGGGCAGGCGCGTCCGGGCGTGGCTTGGTAAACGACTTGTCCGGCGTGATTTTCTATGCGCTCGATTAAATAAGGTTTCACCGCGAAGCCGCCATTGGCGAACACCGCATAGGCGGCGGCCATTTTCAGCGGGGTGGCGTAGCCGCTGCCAAGCGCCAGCGATAGGCTGGCCGGCAATTGTTCGCGTTCAAAGCCGAAGCGTAGCGCCGTGTCTATGGCGTGTTGGACGCCGATTTCCCGCAACAGGCGGATGGATACCAGGTTTATTGATTCGCGTAGCGCCACCCGCAACGCGGTGGGGCCTAGGTAGTGGCGGGAGTAGTTTTCCGGCCGCCAGTCGTTTTCTTGGGACGGGTCTTCAATAGTGATGGGTGCGTCGTTAATGATGCTGGCCGGGGTGAAGCCGCGCTCCAGGGCGGCGGCGTATATAATCGGTTTGAAGCCGGAGCCGGGTTGGCGCTTGGATTGGCTGGCGCGGTTATACTGGCTTTGGGCGTAGTCGAAGCCGCCGGTCAGGGCTAGGATGGCGCCGTTGGTGGCGTTGAGGGCGGCGAATGCCCCTTCGGCGGCGGGGATTTGGCTTAGCGCCCAGCTTTGATCGGCTAGGCGGCGTACATGGATGATGTCGTGGCGGCGGAATAGCGGGCTGGCCCCGGCGAGGGCGGTTTGCGCCCAGGCGTAGTTGGCGGCGGGGATGAGGATGGTTTCTCCGTCGTGAAATCGGGCTTTGATGTGGTCGGCTTCGATGCTGGTGACTAGGGCTTGACGCACGTCGCCGACTGTGGCGCCGGTGAAGGCGTTGGCGTCGCGGTCGAGATTTTTATGCGGCAGGCCACGGTAGCCGTGGCGTTCGTCGTAAAGGTGCAGTCCAATTTGCACGGCGCGGTCGGCGGCGGTTTGCAGGCGGCTGTCTATGGTGGTGTAGATTTTCAGGCCTTGGGTGTAGGCGTCGTCGCCAAATTTGTTCAGCACTTCCTGGCGGGCCATTTCCGCGGCGTACGGGGCGTTCAATTCAATATGCGCGATTTGTACATGCGCGTCATCCGGGGTGGCGAGCGCGATTTGATAGTCGACGTCGCTGATGAATTCTTGTTCGCGCATGCGGCGCAGTACGTAATTGCGGCGTTGCAAGGCGCGTTCCGGGTCGGCGATGGGGTTGTATTGCGATGGGGCCTTGGGTAGGCCGGCGATCATGGCGAGTTGCGGCAGGGACAGTTCGTTCAGGTTTTTGCCGTAGTAGGTTTGCGCGGCGGCGTTGACGCCGTAGGCGTGTTGACCCATGTAGATTTTGTTTAGATAAAGCTCTAGTATTTGCTGTTTGCTGTATTGTTTTTCGATTTTAATTGCCAGCATGATTTCCTTGAGCTTGCGCAGATAGGTTTTTTCGTTGCTCAATAAAAAGTTGCGCACTACTTGCATGGTGATGGTGCTGCCGCCTTGCTTCTTTTTGCCGGTGTTGTAAAGTTGCACGGCGGCGCGCAGCAAGCCTTTAAGGTCTACCCCGTTGTGCTGGAAAAAGCGGTTGTCCTCGGCGGCGAGAAAAGCGTTGATCAGTTGCGAGGGTATTTGGTCGTAACTAACCGGCGCCCGGCGTTTGTCGCCATATTCGGCCAGCAGTTGTTGGTCTTGGCTGTAAATGTCCAGCGGGGTTTGAAATTGCACCCGCTCCAGTTGGCTGATGTCAGGCAATTCTTTGTCTAATTCTTGCAGGAACAGGTAACAGGCGCCGAGCGCCGTTCCCAAGATTGCCAGCAGGGTGAGCGCGAGCCATTTGACGATGATACGCGGCAGCGATTTGGCTTTGGATTCTGGTTTGGTCGGCACGGATATGACGTCGTCGCGGGTCGGGTCGCCGTTTAAATAGAGAAAAATACTGCGTTTTACCAGTTTAAACAACTTTATTTTGCCAATAAGGTTTAGGATTGTTGTAAGTTTTTGTTTATTATCGTGGATACGGCGCATGCATTCGCGCTTGATCTGGTGCTACAATGCCCGGCTGCGGGTGGGTACGGGTTTTTACGCGGAGCGGCGTCTGGGTGTCGATTTATGAATTTCAGTATCTTGAGTTTGATTGTGTTGTCTGTGTTGCTGTCCGGTTGCGGGCAGATCGGGCCGTTATATTTGCCGGATAATCCGCCGCCGATTTATCAACCTAAGCAGTGAGTATTATGGATTTTTTTCAGTATCGTGATGGCCGGTTGTTTGTGGAGCAAGCGGCGGCGGAGGATTTGGCGGCGCGTTACGGCACGCCGTTGTATGTGTATTCACGCGCTGCCTTGGAGGCGCGTTGGCATGCGTTCGACCGTGCGTTCGGCGAGCAGCCGCATTTGATTTGTTATGCGGTGAAGGCTAATTCCAATATCGGTTTGTTGAATTTATTGAGCCGGTTGGGCTCGGGGTTCGATATTGTGTCGCTGGGCGAGTTGCAGCGGGTGCTGGCGGCGGGCGGCGATGCGCGGCGGGTGGTGTTTTCCGGCGTCGGTAAGCGTGAGGATGAGATTGTCGCCGCCTTGCGCGCCGGTATTCGCTGCTTTAATATCGAAGTCAGCGGTGAGCTGGAGCGGATTAATCGTTTGGCCGGCGGGTTGGGGCTGGTGGCCCCGGTGTCGTTCCGGGTGAATCCCGACGTGGACGCCAAGACGCATAAATATATCGCCACCGGTTTGAAGGAAAACAAGTTCGGGGTGGATATCGGGCAGGCGTTGACCGAATATAAGCGTGCGGCGGAGCTGCCGCACGTGGAGGTGGTGGGCATGGATTGCCATATCGGGTCGCAGTTGACGGATATTTCACCGTTTTTGGCCGCCCTGGAGCGGTTGTTGCATTTGGCGGATGAACTGGCGGCGGCCGGGATTGAGCTGAAGCATATTGATTTGGGGGGCGGTTTAGGCATACGTTATCAAGGGGAGCAGCCGCCGGAACCCGGCGAGTATATTGCGGCTCTGCTGGAGCGTTTGGCCGGGCGCGGCATGGAGATTATTCTGGAGCCGGGGCGGGCGATTGTCGGCAACGCCGCGGTGTTGTTGACCAGGGTGGAGTATTTGAAGCCGACCGCGCACCGTAATTTCGCGATTGTGGACGCGGCGATGAATGATTTGCTGCGTCCTGCGTTGTACGAGGCTTGGCACGAGGTGTTGCCGGCGCGGTTGGATGCGGCGGGCGAGGCCAAGGTGTGGGACGTTGTCGGTCCGGTGTGCGAGACCGGGGATTTTCTGGCCAAGGAGCGGAGTTTGGCGTTGCGGCAGGGTGATGTGCTGGCCTTGGCTTCGGCGGGGGCGTATGGCTTTTCGATGAGTTCAAATTATAATTCGCGCCCGCGGCCGGCGGAGGCGTTGGTGGACGGCGGGCAGAGTTATTTGATTCGCGCTCGCGAGAGTCTGGAGCAATTATGGGCGAACGAGCGATTGATACCTTGATGCTGTATGGTAATTGAATTTAGCAAAATGCATGGCTTAGGCAACGATTTTGTGGTGATAGACGCTATTAATCAGCTTGTCGACTTATCTCCGTCTCAAGTGCGCCGGCTGGCGGATCGGCATTTGGGCGTGGGGTGCGATCAGGTGTTGTTGGTTGAGCGGCCTAGTAGCGCAACTGCGGATTTTAAATACCGTATTTTTAATCAAGATGGCGGCGAGGTGGCGCAGTGCGGCAATGGGGCGCGCTGTTTTGCTTTTTTTGTGCGCGCGAAGCATTTGACGGAGAAGCGGCGAATAGTGGTGGATACCTTGGCCGGGCAATTAGTGTTGCAGGTGGATGAGCGGGATTTGATTACCGTGAATATGGGCGTTCCGCGGCATGCTCCGGAGCAAGTGCCCTTGTTGGCGGCGCAAGAAGCGAAATGCTATGAGTTGGCTTTGGAATCCGGCGTCGTGGGTTTCGGCGCGTTGTCGATGGGCAATCCGCATGCCGTGTTGCGGGTTGCGGATGTGGATCATGCGCCGGTGGCGGAGTTGGGGCCGGTTTTGGAGCGGCATGCGTGGTTTCCGGAGCGGGCGAATATAGGTTTTATGCAGGTTGTGGCTCCCGATTTTATCCGTTTGCGGGTGTTCGAGCGCGGCGTGGGCGAGACGCAAGCCTGTGGCAGCGGGGCGTGCGCGGCGGTGGCGGTCGGTATTGAGCAGGGCTGGTTGCAGTCGGCGGTGACGGTGGCTTTGCCGGGCGGCGAGTTGGCGATAAGCTGGGGCGGCCGCGGTCAGCCGGTGATGATGACCGGTCCCGCGTGTTTGGTTTTTGACGGGCGAATTGATTTATGATGCGTGAGGCCTTTCTGTTGTCCGATGCGGAAGTGGCGGATTATTTGACGCGGCATCCGGATTTTTTTCACAATCATTTGGAGTTGTTGGAGGTGATGCAAATACCGCATCCCAGCGGCAACGCCATTTCCTTGATTGCTAAGCAGTTGGAGATTTTTCGGGCCAAGCATCAGGAGCAGGAGCAGCGCCTGAATGAGTTGGTCGTTATCGCGCATGAGAATGATGCGTCCTTGCATCGCATGCATCAATTGACGTTGGCGATGTTGGAGTCGTCAAGCGTGGTTGAGCTGGCGCATAATTTGACGATGGTGCTGGCGGAGTGTTTTTTGACCGATTTTGTGTCAATTAAGATTATACGCGCGGGTAAGGTTTCGGAGGTGTTTGTGGCGCCGGATGATCCTGGTTTGCAGCATTTTGCGCAGGAGTTGCAATCCAATCAGCCTCGTTGCGGTTTGCCGAGTTTTACTCAGGCGCAGTTTTTGTTTGGCGCGGATGCGTGGCAGGTGAAGTCTTGCGCGATTGTGCCTATGTTGTTCAATGGCTTGGATGGTTTGATTGCGATTGGCAGCCGGGATGAGCAGCGGTTTCACGCCAGTATGGGTACTTTGTTTTTGAGTCAGATGAGTGAGATTGTGGCGACGCGTTTGTTGTCTATTTTGCGGGCGGCGGGTTGAGGATGTCGGGCGACGCCGAGGTGTTGCTGCAAGGGTATTTGGATTATTTGGCCGGCGAGCGGCGTGCGGCGGCCTGCACTTTGCATGCTTACCGGCGGGATTTGCAGCGGATGCGGGATTTTGCCAAGCACGCGCGCGGGGATGATGATTGGCGCGCTTGGCGCGAGCAGGATGTACGGGATTATATTTCCGCCCGGCGTAAGTCGGGGATGGCGGCGCGGAGTTTGCAGCGGGAGCTTGCTTCTTTGCGTGGGTTGTTCCGTTATTTGATGAAGGTTGGGGTGGTCGCCGGGCAGCCGGCGGCAGGGGTGAGGCCGCCGAAAGCCGGCAAGAAGTTGCCTAAACTGTTGGATGTGGATCAGGTGGCCGGTCTGTTGGAGGTTAAGCCGGATTCGCCTCTTGAGGTGCGGGATGTGGCGATTTTTGAGTTGTTTTATTCGTCCGGTTTGCGTTTGACGGAGTTGGTGATGTTGGATTTGGCCGATCTGGATTTGTCCGGCGGTTTTGTCCGGGTTCGTTTTGGTAAGGGTGGCAAGCAGCGTCAGGTTCCGGTCGGAGTCAAGGCGGTGGAGGCTTTGCGCGCCTGGCTGGCGTTACGGCCGGTGTGCGGGTCGTTGGCGGTTTTCGTCAGTCAGCAGGGTGTGCGTTTGCAGGCGCGCGGCGTGCAGTTGCGGTTGGCGCGTTGGTCGAAAAAGCTGCAATTGGCGGAGCCGGTGCATCCGCATATGCTGCGGCATTCTTTTGCGAGTCATTTACTGGAATCCAGTCAGGATATTCGGGCGGTGCAGGAGTTGTTGGGGCATAGCGATATCGGGACCACGCAGATTTATACGCATTTGGATTTTCAGCATTTGGCGGCGGTGTATGATTTGGCGCATCCGCGTGCTAAGAAAAAGTCTTGATTTCGTGCGGTTTGTTGCTGTGTAGTTTGGGTGGGGGCTTTGATTTTTAGCTTTTTTTGTTATTATGCTCTGACGGTGTATTCGAAGTGGGGGCTGTCAGCCTAAAGCGCTTGAGCCGCCGTACGGCCTGCCGCAAGACGCCGTGAATCCGTCCCTGGAGGCTTTAGCGCCGCATCGA
>CAIYSZ010000043.1 GCA_903928965.1 uncultured Pseudomonadota bacterium | reverse complement strand
ATGACAAACAGGCGCCTCTTTTCGGGGCGCGCTTGCCATATCCAGCCTGGTAAAGAAAGCAATGCGCATGCTTAAATAAATGATCAGGCTGCTGGCGGCGACCAGCATCACTAAACCGGCATGTGAGTGAAAACCGCGTAACGCAATGTCGGGCGAGATTTTATAGCCCACGATTAACAATAAGGCAATGCGCAAGGCATTGAGTAACCATATTGTTACAATGCCGATCGGGAATAAAATAAAGGCCCGCGGGAATAATAAATTTTTTCTGAAAACTATTAAATACAGACTGATAAATAAAATGATGAGTATAATACCTTCATATCCGGAACACTCAAAGTGAACCTGTATATCAAAGTTACCCAGCGCAATGGTTGAAGTTTGCGGATCAGTATAAATATTTGAATAAAATAAGTTCAGAATTGCAATAATTAAACGGAATGTCGGATATGCCAGCGCTTGCCCGGCCTGCCACATTAACCGGCCGCCAAAATCGCTTAACCAATAGCTGATAAATGCAATCAGGAATGAAGCGAGCAAATTGAACAGGTTGTTACGAATAAAGACTGCCCAAAACGACGTTGGCGCAATAAAGAACGGATAGGTTAAGAGTACGCCAGCTAGCAATATCCGGCGCGTCGAGGTGTAAAATGTTAAAAGCTGGTTTGCGTCCTGCGCGGTTGACTGAATTTCAGCAATTTTCCATGACAAAATGCAGGCCGGTATAAAAAATAATAGATTAACGGCAAGCCATGATAGGGTTCCGGTTTGCTTATGCCGCCGGTAAAGTTCTGAAATGGATGTATGATTGGGCGTTGATAGTAAGGCCAGGACTGGCAGCATTACCAGCATAATACGCACGACATGGTGCGTTTGTGTATAGTCATGCCAAATTTTCAGAATATTTTTTTCCGAAGCCGCCAAAACAGCCAATAAAATTAATCTGATGAAAAATGACATTAATTTAAGGTGGGGTTTAGCTAGTTATATAGTTCACTTGCTATACCAATAGTTGACTAAAACTTCTGAAACAAAAGCGGATATTTTTTTAACGATGGAAGTTTTGATCAATTTAAATCGAGGGCGAAAGCCCCCGATTTAACAGGCTGTTGAAAAATTCACCACAACATATTGTGTCAAAACGGCTTCAATTTACTATATATTGATCAAGTCTGACAAAATTTTGAAAAAGTCGACAGCCTGTTAAATTGTAAAACATTATTTACGTGCGCGTTCGGCCAACAATGCAACCAGACCGCTGAGTAAGCCCAATCCGATAACTGAATAGCCCGCGTCAATTTCAGGAACTGGGGTAGCGAAAGCGTTTGCTGAGAAAAAAGACATGGTTGCGATCAATAAGGCATTAAATTTGTTCATAAACTCACCTGTAATAAATAGTATTGAAGTTGACCCAAACACCGTTAAACATGACCTTTTAGGATTCCTTAAGCTGTTAACAATAAGTCTCTATGTTTATAGTCCTGGGTAGCATAGGGCTTTGCAAACCGAGAGTTTTTGGCAAGGGATGCCGTGAATACCTCCCTGTAGACTTGACGCCAGCATCCATAGACGACACCTTTGCCAAAGACTCTCGGTTCACAAGACCTTGTATATTTCATTAACATAGTCTTCTTTTATTAGCTGCTTGTAAAATCAAAAAGCGCGACGGCTGTAAAGGACTAAAAACCTTCGCTTCGCGTTGTTTCGCGTCAAATGATTTTCAGTGATTGGAATCATATTCTTGGTTCACAATGATGTCAACTTATTTTTGCACACTTTTTTCCAGGTTTTTTTCAATTAAGCGGATGATTTAAGAAAAAAATGCTTGTCCGTTTAAGTGCTTCGCAGGCCGCGCGGAAGGCTAGGAGCGAGTATTGCCCACTTAGGATGCGAGCATTAAGCCCCCATGGACGGGTTTACGGCTTCTCGCGGATAGCCTTTCCCGTTCGCCAAGACCGATTAGGCAGCCCACAACCTAGGCTGTGAATCCATGCTAAAAGACAAAGTGTACTGGTTTAGGCGGGTAGCCAAATCTACAAAAACTCTGCCTCATAAGCTTTAAGTTTATACTCTCCCACATTAACCCGGCCAAACTGTCTTAAGGTTTGCGGCTTGGCCGCCATCATGGTCATCAAAGTGCTTTCGTGTAGGATTTGGTAGGGCGGTATAACCAGACGCTCGGCGATTTCCTGGCGCTTGCCGCGCAGAGTTTGCCCATGGTCTAGTCACGAGAGGTTTTACTTAAACCTTGCTGACGAAGCTCAAGAATTTTGCTCACAATTTGCTTGAACAAAGCTGGAGGCAAAAAACCATAATCGTAACTGCCTGCTTTACCTATTACAGGTCGTAAATCATATCCCGGCCAAATGAACTCATTAAAGTCATCAAGAATAATCCACGAACTCCTGTCATCTAATCCAAGATGCTCTTTAACTTTTGTCGGAATTTCAATCGCAACGTCCAGATTTACAGGAGGCGTATGCGTAATGGGTGCAACGGTAACTAAAATAATTGCACAAGGTCTGTTTTTTAAGCCCTCGACTTTTCCTGCTTGGTATTCATTACTCCATAAATATGAATAGGAAATAACCAGCCCGACTTCAGGTTCAGGTAGCGGCATATTCGGCTGTACTTAATCCATTTAACCATAAACCAATCCGCCCCCCTAACGCATAGCGCCTAGCAAAATCTCCAAAAACTCCGCCCCATAGGCTTTAAGTTTATACTCCCCCACGCCATTAACCCGGCTAAGCTGATTTAAGGTTTGCGGTTTGGCCGCCAGCATGGCCATGAGGGTGCTGTCGTGGAATATTTGATAGGGCGGTATGTCCAGGCGCTCGGCGATTTCCTTGCGCTTGCCGCGCAAGGCTTGCCATAGCGGGTCGTCGGATTTGGGCCGGTTGGCGGTGTTGACGTAGTATTTGGCGGCTTGGCCGTCGCGGCGCAGCATCAGGGTTTGTTCGCCGCGCAGGATGGGGCGGCAGTTTTCGTTCAGGCGCAGGCCGCCGTATTGATTAAAGTCTACGTCCACTAGGGATTTGGCTACCAGTTGCCGGAACAGCGAGCGCCATTGGTCTTCGTCTAGCGTTTTGCCGATGCCGAACACTTGCAGTTTATCGTGGCCGAATTGCTGGACGCGCGGGTCCGCGATTTTGCCGCGTAGCACGTCGATCAAATAGCCCACGCCGAAGCGCTGGCCGGTGCGGTATATGGCCGACAGCGCTTGTTGCGCCGGCAGGCTGGCGTCCCAGGTGGCGGCGGGCTCCAGGCAGGCGTCGCAATTGCCGCAATGCTCGCCGGCGGCTTCGCCGAAATATTGCAACACGGTTTGCCGGCGGCAATCCACGGTTTCGCACAGGCCCAGCATGGCGTCCAGTTTATGCCGCTCCAAGCGTTTATGCGCCTCAGAGCCGGTGCCGTTGCTCAGCATTTCGCGCAAGGCCAGCACGTCTTGCAAACCGTAGGCCATCCAGGCGTTGGCGGCCTGGCCGTCGCGGCCGGCGCGTCCGGTTTCCTGATAATAGGCTTCTATGCTTTTCGGCAGGTCTAGGTGGGCGACGAAGCGTACATTGGGTTTGTCTATGCCCATGCCGAAGGCGATGGTGGCCACCATGATCAGGCTATCCTCCATCAGGAACTTGTGCTGCCGCTGGCGGCGCACTTGGTTGTCCATGCCGGCGTGGTAGGCGAGGGCGTTCAAGCCTTGGGCGTTGAGCCAGTCGGCGGTTTCCTCTACTTTTTTGCGCGACATGCAATACACGATGCCGGCGTCGCCCAGATGTTCGGTGCGAATGAAACGCAACAATTGTTGGCGCGGATTCTGTTTTTGCACGATGCGGTAGCGGATGTTCGGCCGGTCGAAGCTACTGATATAGATTTCGGCCTGTTGCAGCCCCAGGCGCTGCACGATTTCCTCGCGGGTGCGCGGTTCGGCGGTGGCGGTGAGCGCGATGCGCGGGGTATCGGGGAATTGTTCCGGCAGGATGGAGAGCTGCAAATAATCGGCGCGGAAATCGTGCCCCCATTGCGACACGCAATGCGCTTCGTCGATGGCGAACAGCGCGATGCGGCAGTTGCTTAACATGGATAGGGTGCGCGGGTTGTTCAGGCGCTCCGGCGCAATATACAGCAAATCCAGATCGCCTTGCATCAAACGCTGTTCGATGTCGCGGTTTTGCTCGGCGTTGAGGGTGGAGTTCAGGTAGGCGGCCTTGACCCCGAGTTGGCGCAAGGCGCTGACTTGGTCTTCCATCAAGGCGATTAGCGGCGAAATGACCACGCCGACGCCGGGCCGCGCCAGCGCCGGAATTTGGTAACACAAGGATTTGCCGCCGCCGGTGGGCATGAGCACCAGCGCGTCGCCGCCGCCGATCAAGCGGCCAATGATTTGCCGTTGCTGGCCCCGGAATTCCTGGTAGCCGAAAACCGAACGCAGAATATGCAGCGGGTTGTCGGGCATGAGGCTTATTCTTAACCCGCGCGGCGCGGATAGTGGGCGGCTTGTAGCCGCGTCAGGCCTTGCGGCGGGTGGTTATATACATAAACCCAGGCGCGCACCTGTTGGCGGCGGAAATTTACCGGCAGCCAGCGGCGTTGGAATTCGCGCGGCGGCGGAAAATGCGCCGTGCATTCCTCGTAGTGGTCTAGCCGCGCCAACAAAGCGCGCTCGCGGGCGGCGGGCAGCCGGTACAGTTCGCCCTGCGCTTGCGGCGCTTGGCTGGCCCTGGCGGGAATTAAGCCGGGGTAACGGCCGGCATCGTATAAAAAGCCGGCTAGGCTGGCTGGCCCCAAGCAGCGCGCGGTTTTTAAAAAAGGGTGTTTGCGGCCGGCGGCGTCGCGCCGCAGGCTGCCGTAGACGAATAAATAATTTGAGCTGCGCGGGGTGGGCATGGGGTGCCTTCAGTAACGGATGTCGGTGATAAAATAGCGGCTTTCCTTGCCGGCCAAACGGATGACGATTTCATCATCCAGGTTTTTTTTCAGTAGCGCCCGCGCCAGCGGCGAATCCAGGCTGATTAAACCGCCGCTGGTGTCGATTTCGTCCGCGCCGACGATGCGGTAGGTGATTTCCTCCCCGGCGTCGGTTTCCAGGGTGACCCAGGCGCCGAAAAACACTTGGTCTTGCCGCTCCGGTTTTGCGGATACCACGGTCAGCCGCGGCAGACGTTTTTGCAAGTAATGGATGCGGCGGTCGATTTCGCGCAATTCCTTTTTACGGTAAATATATTCGGCGTTCTCCGAGCGGTCGCCCTCGGCGGCGGCGGCGCTCAAGGCGGCGGTGACGTGTTTGCGCCGCTCCCATAATTGTTGCAGTTCGGCTTCCAGAACTTGGTAACCGGCTTGGGTGATATAGGGCGATGATTTGGGTTGCGGGGGGCGCCAACGGGACATGCGGGTTTGTCAATGTTATAATTTAAGATTACACGCTTAAATTTTTAAGGTCTTTATGCAAATTTCCCGCAATTCAGCAGTCTCTATTCATTATACATTAACCAATGACGCCGGCGAGGTGTTGGACAGCTCGGTGGGCGAAGAGCCGTTGCTGTATTTGCATGGCACGGGCAATATCATAGCCGGTCTGGAGCAAGCTTTAAACGGTAAATCCGCCGGCGACAAGTTTGAAGTCACCGTGCCGGCGGCGGAGGCCTACGGCGAAGTGGACGAAAGCATGGTGCAAGTCGCCCCCCTATCCATGTTTCAAGGCATGGAGGTTGAAGTCGGCATGCAATTTCACGCCGACGTGAGCCATGGCAACGGCATTATCACCATTACCGCTGTTGAAGGCGACGAAGTGACCATAGACGGCAACCATCCCTTGGCCGGCCAGGCCTTGACCTTTGCCGTGGAAGTGGTGTCGGTGCGGCCGGCCACCGCCGAGGAACTTGCCCACGGACATGTCCACGGCGACGGCTGCCATCACCATTAAAGCTTCGGGTTGAGCTTAGGTTGGGGCATAGTTTTTCAGGTCGAGCACGAAACGATATTTGACGTCGCTGCGCAGCATGCGTTCATAGGCATGATTGATCTCGGACAACGGGATCAATTCAATGTCGGACTGTATGCCGTGCTCGGCGCAAAAGTCCAGCATTTCCTGGGTTTCGCGGATGCCGCCAATCAAGGAGCCGGCTATCGCCCGCCGCTTGAAGATTAGATTGCCGACATTAGGCGAAGGGTGCGCTTGGTCCGGCACGCCGACCAGGCATAGCACGCCGTCGCGCTTTAGGCAGGCGGTATAGGGGTCTAGATTATGCGGGGCGGCGACGGTGTCTAGGATAAAATCAAAACTCAGCGCGTGCTCGGCAAATTGTTCCGTATGCTTGGTCAGGATGACCTGATCCGCGCCCAGTTTTTTGGCGTCGGCGATTTTATGCTCGGAGGTGGTGAACAGTGCTACTTCCGCGCCGAAGGCGTGCGCGAATTTAATCCCCATGTGACCTAGCCCCCCTAAGCCGATTACCCCGACTTTTTGGCCGGGTTTGACGCCCCAATGCCGTAGCGGCGAATAAGTGGTGATGCCGGCGCACAATAGCGGCGCGGCGGCGGCGGGGTCTAGGCTTTTGTCCACGCTCAACACGAAGCGCTGGTTCACCACCACCAGTTTGGAATAGCCGCCATAGGTATGCAAGCCGGTGTGCGGGTCCGGGCTGTTGTAGGTGTAAGTGGTATGGTCGCAGTATTGCTCTTGGTGGTCTTGGCATTCCGGACATGCGCCGCAGGCATCCACCATGCAGCCGACGCCAACCCAGTCGCCGGCTTGAAATCGGGTAGCCGCGGCTCCGGTTTCTAGCACTTGGCCAATGATTTCATGCCCTGGCACCATGGGATAGCTGCTGCCGTGCCATTCGTTGCGCACCTGGTGTAAATCGCTGTGACAGACGCCGCAGTAGTGGATTTCAATAACCACGTCATCGGCCAGCGGTTCGCGGCGCGGAAAGCTGAAAGGCCCCAGCGGGGATTGGGGATCAAAGGCGGCGTAGCCGTGTGTATTGCGCATGATGGGTCTCCTGATCGTAGCTTATGCTTGTTTTATTTGATTCAAACGCGGCAAAATGCCTTAGCGCTGGTTACGCGCCATTTCTATGACCAGTGCGGGCCTATGTTGTTCCGGGAAAAAGGGTCGCGCTTAATCCTCTAAAACCCGGCGCAGCGTGTTTGAGTCAACAATACCGCCAAGGCATAGCTATATTTTTAGGATTTGCTGACCAGTTTTTTCTTGCGCGATTTTTTTAGAAGCGGTTTCTTAGCCAATGAATGCGGGTGTTGATATTGCGGATTTGATTTTTTTGACTTTAAATGCAACAACTCTTTAAATGCAACGCCTGTGAGGGAGCCTAATACCAAACCGATGGGTACTATTGAGGGGATGGCGGAGGTAGCCGCGACGATGACCGCGAAAATGACGGCTCCAATGGCGGCCCCAATACTTGCCGCGACCGTATCGTCAAAAAATCTATTAGTAGAAACGTTATTAATTTTCACAATAACCCTGCTTCGTGTCTAAACATGGCAACTACAATAATGGTGGCAAGCGCGGTGCATACCGAGGCCCAACCAAATTTATTTGTTTGAATCGATGAATTATTGGCCACCGCAACGCCAAAAGAACCGGTAGACAAGATCAAAATAAACAAAAAAACCTACCAACCAAGGTGCGATGTTAAACTCTGGCCTTACTTTGTAAAGACTGGATAAATCGCCAATAGCGACCGACGACGTCGAAGTACAATAAAAAAATACCTGACCATCCTTTATAATTTCAAATAGGGGCTTGGTTTTGGTGCTGATGAACCATGAATAAAGCCATACCAATAGTACCGGAATCAGCGGCAAAAAAGCATTATAGCATAACCAGTTAAGTAACATTTTGTTTTTTATGGTAAAACTTTTTTATGTTCTAATCAAGCGTTAAAGTGGAGCTATTGATCTTGTCTAGTTAATTCATTAAATTTGTTGACAAAAATTTTAAGCGTTCCAATCATATCATAACATTTAATGTGGTGCCACTATTGTTGTGTGCAATTTTAATGTCTTGATATATATTATATTTATAACAAAGCACGATGATCTTATTACCCGCTAAATTAAAAAGCCGCCCACTACTCATTTTCGGGGCTTTGGCTATTACCGGCTGCGCCGGAACGCCTGGTCCGACCGTGTCTCCACGCGATGTATCCGGGGCTTCTTGCGCGCCGGCGGCCGTTATGCCCGCTTTTTTCCAGCCGCCGGCCAATGGTTTGCCGGCCCCCGCCGCCGGGGAGGATTCCGAGCCGATCGCCGGCCTGTCGCCGGTCGCGCTGCGTACCGCGGACATTCTCGGCATCCGGCCACTGGCGCGCGATATTCTAACGCTGGCGGCGGCGGAACAGCCCTTGCCGCCAGCCGAGCGGGAGCGTTTTTTGCAGCTTAGGCAATTGTTTTCAGAAAGCGTGCTGCTGGCATCATTGGAGATCAACGGCGCGGCCGGTCAAATCGATTGCGAGGCGATCCGCGCCAATCATGTGGCCAATAGCTTGAGCGAAGCGCGCGAACAACGTTCCCAGCGCTATGAAATCATCGCCATCGTCGGCGACGCCTTGGTCGGCATCGCCGGCGGCGTGTTGGCGCTGGGGGTGAACGAAACCGCGGCGGCGATAGCCGATATTGTTGGCGGCAATTTGGCGGTCGGTTTTGGCCTAGCCGCCGGGAATGTCGACGAGGAACATGCGTTTCAGGACCCGCGCAACTATCTGCACGAACTCTGGGAAGCGCCGCCTCGATCCAGCGTTTTTCCGGAGACTGTGTGGCGGTTTTTGAACCGGCCCTTGCCCGAGGGAGCGCCGTGGCCGACGCTACGCGAGGAACTCATCGCGGAATGGCGGGACGACGGGTTTATCACCCAGGAAGACGATGAAGAACATAAACGCAACGATTTATTGTTCGGCGCGGGAGGGGTTTATGAAATTGAAGACCTGCGCGTCAAGGCGCAAATGCTGGAAGAGCTGAAAACCTACGTCAACGGCATGACGCAACAACTGCATGGGCTGTCCAGAGAGGTTTTTGGGCATGGCGGTTGAATTGACCGGCCGCTGTGGTCGAGAGCAAGTCCCGCAGACTTGCTGATTAAGTAGAATTGTCTTACAGTGAGAAAAAATTACGCATTAGCATGCATCATGCATCAACTCGCAAAATCAGAAGTAAAATTCAGATAACCAAACCTGCGGCGCTCAGGAAACAGCTACGTCTAGAAATGGGCGATATGGTCGCTGTTGTGTAAGAATGCTTTTAAGATGATGAGCAAAGGATAAAGTCATGCGCTTAAAGAAAATCACTTTAGTAAATTATCGGTGTTTTGAAAATTTAGAGATTGATCTTAATCCCAAATTAACGGTGCTAGTCGGTGAAAATGGTAGCGGTAAAACCGCTATATTGGATGGCATTGCATCTGGCTTATCTCCACTGTTACGTTACTTGTCTTCGGCCAATCAAAGACTTTCAGGCCCAGGAATTAAGGATACGGATTTTCGAATTGAGCCAATTCCTAGCCGAGGCGGTAAGCAACGCTGGGGGGCGTCCGATTATGTGCAAGTGATTGTCGAAACCGATCTCGGCATGATATGGGATAATTGGCGCCGTTCATCGGTGGATAAACAGCAAGCCACAAAAATTGGTCAATCCAAGCTTGCCGATTATGCGAAAGGTATTATTGAAAGCTTTAAAACCGAATCTCCTGAGTTGTTACCTATCTTCGGCTACTATGGCGCTCAACGCGGCACGATAGAAATTCCTGAACGTTTACGTTCTAGCAATCAGAATTACAGCTTTCCAACCGCGGCTCTGGCTAATGCCTTAAATTCACAAAGTGAGTTTAAAGAATTACTCAAATGGTTTGATGATGCGGAGTCAGCGGAGCTTCGCGCCAACAAAGGACGCGGGACAGACAATTTTGAAGTATCTATTGCGCTGGAAACTGTGCGAAATGCAGTTGAAAATATTTTTAACAATAAATATCGTAACCCATGCTTCAATAAAGAGCATAGGTTCGTAGTAGAACAAGAAGACGGCATGCCGCTCCAAGTTTCACAACTTAGCCAAGGCTATCAGAGTATGTTGGCTTTAATAATGGACTATGCCCGTCGTCTAGCCATAGGTAATAGCCATCTTACTGTTGATGAATTATTCAAGCATTCAATTCAACAAAGCTTATTCGATGTAAGGATGTACTCACCGTGTCTATTAGCGCCTGGCGTTATGCTCATTGATGAAATTGATCTGCATTTACACCCATCATGGCAACAACGCGTGATTGCTGATTTGATGCGTACCTTTCCTAATACGCAATTGATTGTCACTACTCATAGTCCACAAGTATTGTCCACTGTGCGTCGTGATGCTATCCGCTTGCTGGGTAAAGACGGCAGTGACCATTTGATCGCCGCTAAACCTGTCGCCGAATCTTACGGAGAAATGAGTAGTGATGTGTTGGAAAGCGTCATGCAAGTCAATCCAATTCCGCCTATCCCGGAAAAAAGTGATTTGGATCGACTGACAGCATTGGTTGATCAAGGCCTGTATGATGCAGTCGAAGCTCAAAATTTACTTAACAGACTCAAAAGCGTATTGAGCGACACGCATCCGCACATACAAAAATTGCTGCGTGGCATTCAACGTCAAAAGCGATTGAGATCATGAGGGTCATCACGCCATCTACAGGCGGGCTTTACTACTTGGATAAAGCACATGTCAATCCACCCGCCACCGCGGATCAAGCCAAGAGCCGTTGGGGCAGTTTTGGACATAAGGATAAAGTCTTAACTAGTTTACTCGGAGATCAGTATGGCCTTTGTTGTTATTCAGAATTGCGCGCAGACCTGGAAGGTTTGGGTTATCACATTGAACATATCCAGTCAAAAAGCCATTATCCCGGCAGCACCTTCGATTACGCCAATTTGGCGGCCAGTGCTTTGACCTGTGATGATTTGAATCAACCTGTCATCATTCAAGAACAAGCTTTTGGGGGCCATGCGAAAGGAAGTCAATACGATTTGAAATTTATTTCCTGTCACGATGCTGACTGCTCGCGATATTTTGCCTATTTGTCCGATGGCCGAATTATTCCCCGCGGCGATTTAAATCAGACGGACAGCGAACGCGCGCAATACACGATTAATGTGTTGAATTTAGATTGTCCTTACCTACGCAATCGACGTCGACGCTGGTTTGCAGAATTGGAGCAGTTATTTGAAGAACACCTCGCAAAAAACTGGAGCCTGGAGCATTTAATTGAAATTGAGTTAATCCCATATCATCGAAAGCTGAATTCGTTTTACAGCTTGACTCGACAGTTTTTTGGCCCAAAGGCTGACAGTGTCGTTCAGCAACATGCGCCGCAATTGTTATGATTTTAAAAAACCATAAAAATTCATTAATAATTACTATATCTGGCAGTTAATCTTAAACATCATAAACATGAATTATCCTATTAATATTATTAATTATTTTAATTCATATTGCGTCCGGTCACGTTATTTTAAATGATTTACCCGTTGACAAGTCATCTAAAAACAACAAGGATCGCAACAAGAAAAGTGAGCTACCCGTAAAAGCTTGGATTCGTGCAATGCAAAACGTTGATGAATCAAAACCGCTCTTGAGTGTTTAGCTGGTGTCAAGGCTTGTCCAGACCTGCATTGGCGTCCGAAAATGTTTCACGGGAAACTCTTAATAAACCGCATTATACGGCTTTAAGTTTTCTTAATAAGATACTTTAAATAAATTACTTTAAATAAGTCTATTTAAATAAATCGCTTTAATATAAATTCATAACATTATGAATTTAAATATAAAGTTGTGTTTCAGTCTTGAGATTTTCCGCGCTTTACTTCCCGCGGCCGGTATTGCGGTATAATGAGAAGTTTTAAAGCGCAAACATTATTAATGGCCGTCACTCTGGAAATTCACCCGAAGAATCCTCAGCCGCGCTTGATCGCGCAAGCGGTTGAAGCGCTTAGTAAAGGCGGGGTGATCGCCTATCCTACCGATACCGGTTACGCCTTGGGCGCGCATATTGGCGACAAAGAAGCGGCGGATACCTTGCGCCGCATTAGAAAATTGGACGACAAACATAACTTTACCTTAATCTGCAACGACTTGTCGCAAGTTTCCACTTTTACCCGCATGGGTAACGATGCGCATCGTCTGATTAAAAAACTAACTCCCGGCCCGTTCACTTTTATCCTGGAAGCTACCCGTGAAGTCCCGCGCCGCTTGCAACACGCCAAAAAGAAGACCATAGGCGTGCGGATTCCTGATTTCCGCATCAGTCAGGATTTAGTGGCCGAGCTAGGCGAACCGCTGTTGACCACCACCTTGATTATGCCCGGTGAAGAAGAAGGCCTGACCGACCCGGATGACATTAATGAACGACTAGGCCGTGAATTGGACCTCATCATAGACGCCGGTTCCATAGCCTACCAATCCACCACCATTATCGGCTGCGTGGACAATGTATTTGAAATTATTAGACAAGGCATAGGGCTTGCGCCTATGCTGGAGTAAAACGATGGAAGAATTAACCGTTGTACAAAGATTCGTGGTTTGGGTATTGCCCGTGGTATTCGCCATCACCGGCCACGAAGTGGCGCACGGCTGGATGGCTAAGCATTACGGCGACAAAACGGCTTTTAAGCAAGGCCGCTTGAGTCTGAATCCGCTGAAACACATCGACCCTTTGGGTACTGTAATTATCCCCGGCATCATGCTGTTGACTTTTTCCGGCTTTATTTTCGGCTGGGCCAAACCGGTGCCGATAGATCCGCGTAATTTCAAGCAGCCCAAAAAAGCCATGATGATGGTAGCCTTGGCCGGGCCGCTGTCGAATTTGTGCATGGCCTTGTGCTGGGCCATGTTGGCCAGGATAGGGGTGATGCTGCATGAAATGGAGTACATCGCCATGCCGTTGATTAAAACCGGCGAGGCCGGGATACATATCAACCTGGTGCTGGCCTTGCTGAACATGTTGCCGATTCCGCCGCTGGACGGCAGCCGGGTATTGAGCGGCATGCTGCCGGATTACTGGGCTTGGCGCTATAATCAACTGGAGCGCTACGGCATGATTATTTTGCTGCTGCTGTTGGGTACTAATATTCTCGGCATTGTCTTGGCTTACCCGATGTATTTTTTGTCGCAGGTATTCTTTAGCTTGGCCGGGCTATGAACTAAACGCCAACGGTTTAAACCGATCTAATGAACCTCTGATTTATTGATTTTCGTATACTTTATTATATATTAAATCAATGATTTACATCTATAATTTTCATGAAAAATTGATTTAATCGGAGATTCCCTAAAGAATTTCCCGATTACCCATAAATTGCAGCTAAGCCATGAAAGTGTAAGGACATCTATAAGCAAAGGTTAAATGCATTATTTAAGGTAACCTAAAAACTTTACAGCTATTTTTTGCATCACTGAAGCTTTTGGTAATCAGGAAGAATTTTGTTGGAAGGTGAAATAAATACCGAACCGCAATCCCCCTTGCCGCCGCCGTTTCAAGCGATGGTGTTGGGGCAGCCGTTCGCGGATTGGCCCGAGGATTTATATGTGCCGCCGGATGCGCTTAAAGTGTTTCTGGAAGCGTTTGAAGGGCCGCTGGATTTATTGCTGTATTTAATCCGCCGGCAGAATATTGATATTCTGAATATTCCGATTGCGCAAATTACCCGGCAATATATCGTTTACATTGAAATGATGGATTATTTGCGCCTGGAATTGGCCGCCGAATACCTAGTCATGGCGGCGCTCTTGGCGGAGATTAAGTCGCGCATGTTGCTGCCGCGGCAAGCGCCGGCGGATGAAGCGGAAGAAGAAGATCCCACCGCGTTTTTAATCAGGAAATTGCAGGAATACGAAGCGATTAAAATCGCCGCCGAGCAATTGGACGAATTGCCGCGCGATGAGCGCGACACGTTTCAAACTTGGGTGGACGCCGCCAGCGCGGCGGCGGCCCCGCCATTGCCGGGCGTGCAACTAGGCGAATTGCTGTCGGCGTTTCAGCAAGTGCTGAAACGCGCGGAACAATTAAGCCACCACCATATTACCAAGGAACCTTTATCAGTCCGTGAAAGAATGGCAGCCATTTTGGAAAAACTTGAGCGAACAGATCAACTCGCTTTCGGAGCGTTATTTACCCGAAGCGAAGGAAAAAACGGCGTGGTTGTCGCGTTTCTTGCCGTCCTTGAACTCAGCAAGGCCGGAACCATCGAACTTTTCCAATCCGAGCCTTACGACTGCATCAGCATCCGCAAGCGAAGCGCCGCCTAAGCCGAAAGCAGCGCTCGAGCAACCCGCGGCTGCGCCGGAACGGATAAAACGGGACAGAAAACCTAAGCTCAAGCCGGAGCCGCCGCCGCCGGTAGTTGTCCGCCGCGCCGCGCCGCGATTGCCGCTGCCTAAAGCGGCGGGGCGGTGGCGCAGGGATGATCAAACCGCGCCGGAAATCGACTCACTCCCCGCGGCTGAATTGGAGCAGGCCATGAATGTAAAAAATATTGTGGAAGCGATATTATTCGCGGCGCGGGAACCGATGACCGCCAAGCAAATTCAACACGTGTTCCCGGAACTGGAGCAGCCGGAGCTGGCGGCAATTGAGGCGGCCATAGCCGCGATTGCCCAGGACTACGCGGACCGGCCGATAGGCTTGCAAAAACTAGCCAGCGGCTACCGGTTTCAGGTGCGGCAAGGCCTTGGTTATTGGCTGAGCCGTTTGTTCATTGAAAAACCGCCGCGCTATTCGCGCGCCTTGTTGGAGACCTTGGTCATCATCGCCTACCGGCAACCTGTGACGCGCGGCGATATAGAGGATATCCGCGGCGTGGGCGTCAGCAGCGGCATTATGCAAACCTTGCTGGAGCGGGAGTGGATACGTGTGGTGGCGCATAAGGAAGCGCCGGGCCGGCCGGCCTTGTACGGCACTACGAAAGAATTTCTGGATTATTTTAATTTAACATCGTTAACCGATTTACCGCCGCTGACCGAAATTGCCGATATCAATTTCAAGGCCGGCGCTGAACCGGGCGCGAAGCAGGTCGAGAGTGAAACCAAACAAACCCCGTGAACCCGGCGTAAAAACGCCAAGATTATCCAAAAACCCCGCCAAGGCCCAAGCGGCGCGCGGCGGCAAACCGAAACCGGCGGCGGCGTCGGCGTCCGCCGGCGGCGGCGAACGTATCCAAAAAATCCTGGCCCGCGCCGGCTTGGGCTCGCGGCGCGAAATCGAACGCTGGATACAGGAAGGCCGCGTCACCGTGAACGGCACGGCTATTGAGCTGGGTTATCATCTCAAACAAGGCGACCATCTGCAAATCAACGGCCGCGTGGTGAAATGGGAGAAATACGCCGAACAGCCCGACCGGGTGTTGATTTATCATAAACCTGCCGGCGAATTGGTGACCCGTCGCGATCCGGAAGGGCGGCCGACCATATTCAGCCGCTTGCCGCATTTGGCCGTGGGGCGCTGGATCGCGGTAGGGCGCTTGGATATCAATACCTCCGGTTTGATCCTGGTGACCAACAACGGCGAACTGGCCAACCGGCTAATGCATCCGTCGCGGCAAGTGGAGCGCGAATACGCGGTGCGCATACTCGGCGAGGTGGACGAAGCCATGCTGGAGCGCCTGCGTAATGGGGTGGAATTGGAAGACGGCCCGGCGCAATTTGATGCGGTGGAATTTTTCGCCGGCGAGGGCGCCAATAAATGGTATTACGCCACAGTGAAACAAGGCCGTAACCGTCTGGTGCGGCGCTTATGGGAGTCGCAAGGGGTTAAGGTCAGCCGATTGATCCGGGTGCGCTACGGCGAAGTGATGCTGCCGGAATCGGTGCGGGCGCATGATTTTATCGAATTGGAGGCCAAGGAAGTCGCTAAGCTTTTAGCGTCGGTGGAGTTGGCTTGAGTTTGGCGCTATACTCAATGACATCCGCAAAAGCTCTGTACACGACAAAACACAAAATTTAAGAACTCAGGAAAATTTTACCGGATTTGATCTGACTACAATCCACGCTATCGGGTGGACACCAAAAAAGTATCCAGAATAAAAGTATCTCATTAGCCGACTTGGCGGTTTT
>CAIYSZ010000042.1 GCA_903928965.1 uncultured Pseudomonadota bacterium | reverse complement strand
CCAAAAGAAGGTACGGTGTTAGCTGATTATCCTTTTATTTTATTGGATAAAGAAAAAGCGGCTGATTATCAAAAAGTAATCGAATATTTGAAATCAGCCGACTTTCAGGAATGGATGATGAATAATACTGACAGGCGTCCCGTTAATGCCTCGGTAACCTTGGGCGCCCAATTCCCGAAAGGCTATTTAATGGATTTACCTTTTCCTAACAACATAGCCACGGTTAATGAAATTTTATTTGCTTATTTAAATGACAGGCGTAAACCGAGTCATTCATTTTTTGTTTTGGATATGAGCGGCTCTATGGAAGGTAATAGAATAGCGGCATTAAAACAAGCGATAAATAATTTAACAGGCGATGACACTTCAATTTCCGGACAGTTTGCCCATTTTAGAAATCGGGAAGAAGTTACCATTATAACTTTTAATAATACCGTTTTAGAAAAACGTAACTTTAACATCGATAAAGATAACGTTGGCTCGCAAGAAATAAAACATTATGTTGATAACTTACAAGCATATGGCGGCACGGCTATTTATAGTGCGTTAATAATGGCATACGAACAGGCGCAAGCAGCCATGAAAGCCGATCCTAACCGGTTTTATTCCATAGTTTTAATGACAGATGGATTAAATAATGCTGGTATTAGCTATGATGATTTTAATTCGTTTTACTTAACACACTCCGATCAATTGGCTGGAATCCGTACTTTTCCGATTTTATTTGGTGAAGCCAGTTCCGATGAATTGCAAAAACTTGCTACATTAACTGGCGGGAAAGTTTTTGACAGCCGGAAAGAATTATTAGCGCAAGCATTTAAACAAATTAGAGGCTATCAATGAGTATCAGAAATCGAAAGATTTTATTGTTTTTATACAGCTCTGAAAATATTGTGGGTTGTATTTTTGGCATTATTGGATTAATCGCTTTTTTTACTGGCTTGATAAAAGCTTACTGGTTATTTATTGTGATTGGTTTATATGCCATCGGTTTTTTAATTACGCCTAGAACCAAGGTTTTGCAAAATGATTTTCTCACTGACAAAGATATATCAGTGCGCGATTTAAAAATCATGCTTGAAACATTAATAAAGAAAATTAGCAAGCGCGTTTCCAAGCCTGAATTAGATAAAGTGATTGATATAAAAGACAATATTTTAATGTTATTGCCGCAATTAGAAAAAATGAATACGGGCGATTATGATTTACATGTTGTCAAACAAACGGTGCGTGATTATTTACCGCAAATGTTGATGACGTATTTACAGTTGCCTCCAGCTTTCGCCAGAATGCAAAAGTTGCGCAATGGCAAAACATCCCAGGAGATATTAATAGAACAATTAAGCATTTTAGATAGTCAAATTCAAAAAATTCTTATTAGCGTGAATAGCAAAGACGCGGATGCGTTGATTGCACAAGGTGAATTTTTAAAAAGTAAATTTGATAATTTTGATAATGAAGATATTTAACTTTTAAATATAGAAAAAACATGCATAAAAGTGACAAAATCTTATTTTTAAAAGCTTTTAGGCTTGCCGTTACTGTCAAATATAAGTACTTATGCATAATCAATCCGGCATTGCAGCACGACAAGCTATTGATTTATAATGACGCAAATGCCGGAAAACTTATGCGCAAGTACTTAACAGCTATCCTTAATATGAGTCAATATCATGTCAGTTAAACAGCATGAGCCGGTGGCGATATGCCGCGGCGTGGATGTTCCGGAATCCGATAAATACGGCTTCACGATACTGCGACAAGGTAAACAGAGCGAGGCCTTTTTGATTCGTTTTAAAGGCGTCGTTTACGGCTATTTGAATCAATGCGTACACATGCCCAAAACCCTGGATTGCGAAGACGGCAATATTTTTGACGAAACCGGCCAGTATTTGCAATGCTCCATGCATAAAATATGTTACGACCCGCAAAGCGGCGCATGCGTCAGCGAATTGTGTTCCGGTAAAAAACTAACGGCCTTAAAAGTGAAAGAAGCAGGCGATTGGGTATATTGGTTGGACAAAAGAGCCATAAGCGGTATAGACCGGTTGCTTACAATGAATCCTTCGCAAGGGTAAAATACCTGTAAAATTCAGGGTGTGTTACGCTTCGTTTAACCCATCTCAACCAGATTCAAGTTCTTTTACCAATTCTCGAATACTGATGGCCTCGATTCCATCCGCAATAGGATAGCGCTCATCTCCCGCATGCGCGGTCATCCCTCTCTTCAAGGTCAAGGTAAAGCGCATTCCGGCGCTCGCCGATGGCCGGCGCCAGAGTGGTTTTGCCGACTTCACGCGGGCCGATCAGCGCCACGGCCGCCTGACGCTCAAGCGTTTGTTCTACTAATGATGTGAGTTGTCTGTGTATCATCATTGCAAATTATCCAGTTTGTGGATAATTTGCAATGATGATTTATTCCGTTGTCGAAAGCAACGTGCAAAGTTGCCAGTGATTAACCCTTAAACCGCCTAAGCTTGGCGAAAACCGCCGCCGGGCCCAGCTTAAATCAACAAATTAACCTGCACGTTAACCCGCATGTTCGACCACATTTGTTTTGGCCCTAGGTAACTGCCCGATATGGGCGGCACGGCTTCCGGGTCGCGCGCCACCGCAACGGCGATGTGGCTATTACCGGTCATTTTGCCGATGGTCGGGTCAAAACCTTGCCAACCGACGCCTGGAAAATAAACCTCGGCCCAGGCGTGGGTGGAAGCATTGCCGGCTTCGGTCGCCGGCGCATGCAGGTAACCGCTGACGAACCGGCTAGCCAGGCCCATGGAGCGGCAGGCTTCTATAAACAAGGTCGCGTAATCGCGGCAGGAACCGCTGCCCAAATATAGGGTGCGTTGCGGAGACTGTACGCCGGTCTCTTCACGCACTCTATATTTGAATTTGGTATTGATGGCCTGATTAAGCGTTGACTGCAAACACAGCCCGTTCAAATCGGGCGCTCCTAGGCCGATCTCGCGCAGCCAACATTTCAACGCCGCTTGTTCCTGCTTGAAGATGGGCTGCTGGTAGGTGGCGAGATCCATCAATTCGCCGGCTTCATAGTTAAACGGGCTTATTAATGGGGAACCCGCGGCGCGATTGGCGGGCGGCGAATCTTCGTAATGTTCGATAATCACGTCGCTAACGACGCGCAGCCTATTCGCCTGTTGCGTAAAGTTAACCAAAGCCACTGAATTGTCGAATACGTCCCGATACCATTTGATGGAATATGCCGGGCTGATTTCCAACCTGGACGATTCTATGCGTACATCATGGCCTTCGCGCGGCCGCAGCAACATGCGATGACTATAGAGTGTAACCGGAACTGAAAATTGATATTCAGTAACGTGCAGTATACGTAATCTTTGCACGCCTTAACCTTGGGTATACGGCAAACGCTCGACGCTGACGGATATGCTTATCGAATTCAGCGGCGGGCCGAAGCGAGTAAAAACGGCAACATCGGAAGCATCATGGCCATAAGCAATGATCACCCTGCCGCCGACAGGTTCCGGTTGCGTGGGATCAAACGTGTACCAGCGCCCGCCGACGTAAGCCTCGAACCAGGCATGAAAATCCATCGGTCTCAAACCATGCAAATAACCTACGACCATACGCGCCGGGATGCATAATGCCCGGCACAAGGCTATCCCCAAATGAGCCAGGTCGCGGCAAACGCCTTGGCCGGCTAGGTTGACTTCAACGGCCGACAACTGAAATAGGTCCGATTCCGGGTTGAAACGAATATTCGCCCGCACCCATTGATTTATCGCGTTCACTTGATCATAACCGGGGATCGCTCCGGCTACAATTTCCTGAGCCAGGTCGATGAAACGGTCTGATTCGCAATAACGCGAGGGCAGGACAAAGTTCAATACCGAATCCGGCAGCGAGTGCACTTCGTCGAACGGCACGCCGGGTGCGGTATCGATGGTTTCGGAAGTGCGGATGTCGGTGCTGGTATGTATAAAAAGCTCTCCCGGCGGAGCAATCAAGCGCTGGCACAGATTACCGTAGTTATCGGCGGTCTCAATCACCTGTAATGAAGGCGTTATGACATAGGACTCCCTGGCGATCCATTGACTCGCACCGCTACGCGGCCGAAGCATGAGTATGAACGCAGTGGGCAGGCTGACCTCGAAACTGATGTCGCAATTGGTGCGCAACCACATTATTGTTATCCTATTAAAAATCGAAATAAACATGAAATTGTGTCATATTTCTATCCATGATATAGCAAATAAGCGCATCCGGCGGGCCTAATGTTGAGAAATCTTGACCACCGGGTATGAATTGGGCGGGCGTGCAAGGTTTTTTCTTTAAAAATAGGGAAATACCGGCAAGCAAACTTTACGGCATAATAAATGCTGTAATAAAATTTTGTCTCAGTCAAGCAAGGACCACCCATGGCAACCACCGAAAGCAGCCCTTTCATCCGCACCGGCTGCGATACGCTAGACCAGGATCATGAAATATTCATGAGCTTACTGGATAAGTTGGGAGAATCCGATAACGCGGATTTTCCAGCTGTTTTCAACGAGCTTTACGCTCACGTCGAGCAGCATTTTGAACGCGAGAACCTGTTAATGGCCGACTCGGCTTATCCGGCCGCGGGCGAACACCGTGGCGAGCACGGCCGCGTGTTGGCGGAATTCAAACAATTCAAGACCCGCGTCGACAAAGGCTTGATCGCCTTCGGCCGGGCTTTCGTCAAGGAACGTCTGCCCGCATGGTTCGTCCTGCACGCTTCGACCATGGATAGCGCCTTGGCGGCGCACTTGCGCCAGCGCGAACGGGATTAATTAGCGCTTGCCCGAATAACGGCCATAATTGAAGCATATAGTGCAAATCAAGACGAGGCCGGGGTGATGAAGACAGACGCGGACAGGCGAATAGCTAAAGTTCTGCGCCGGCATTGGCGCAATTACCGGAGGCTGTTGCAAGATTGCCGCCGGCAAGCCGGTGAAAAACAGGTGCATGACTTCCGGGTAGCCAGCCGGCGACTGTTGGCTGCGGTGACCTTATGCCAACTACTGAAACCCGACGTACGCGCCCGGCGGCTGCAAAGCGCCATCAAACAAGCGTTGCGCGGTTTGAACCGGCTGCGGGATGCCCAAGTCATGTTACGGGAAATTCAAGCCCGGCTGGACGACATGCCGGAGTTGGAGGATTTTCTCGGTCATTTGCGGCGGCGAGAATCAGAACTTTTAAAGCAAGCGGGCAAACAATTCAAATCCATCAATTCGGGCAAACTTAAACGGCAACTAGCCAAGATTCGGCGGTGTTGCGCCAAAAAGCCATTGCCCGAACCGGCCTTGGCGTTAAGCGGCGCTATCGGTCATGTATACGCCGAGGTCATGGCGCGCTATCTTGACGCTGACTCGGCGCAATGGGACAGCTTGCATAAACTGCGGATTAGTCTTAAGCAGCTGCGCTATATCGCCTTGGCCGCGGCCGACATTAAAGAATTTGCGCCGCCAACGCCGGCGGCAAGTTTAGAGGAGCTGACGACCTTGCTCGGCGACCTGCAAAACGCCCATGTATTGCAACAAGAACTGCAAGAATTTTATCCCGGCGGCGCGCCGCCGGAGGTAGAAAGCTATTTTGCGCGCCAACGGCGGGAGTTGATTGCTCAATTTGAACAACGGAAAGCGGAAATTCCCGCTCTCTGGAGACCGGATTCATCCATGCGCTAAAATAAAACTTATTCCCGCAAATGCCCATCCCCGTAAGCCACCCATTTATAGGTGGTCAACTCGTCCGGCCCCACCGGGCCCCGCACGTGCAATTTGTCGGTGCTGATGCCGACCACCGAGCCCAAGCCGTAATCGCCGCCGCCCGACAAGCGGGTGGAGGCGTTTATCATTACCGACGCCGAATCCACTTCCTGCTCGAATTGCCGGGCGCATCCTAAGCTTTCCGTGACGATGGCGTCGGTATGCCCGGAGCCGTAATGATTGATGTGCGCGATGGCCGCGTCTATGCCGTCCACGATTTTAACCGCCAAAACCGGGGCCAGATATTCCGCGCTCCAATCCTCCTCGGTCGCGGGGGCAATAGTTGGCAAATGGGTCAGCGTCTCCTCGCAACCGCGCAACTCGATTTTATGCGCCTCGAACGCCGCATGCAGCAAAGGCAGCATGTATTCCGCGCAAACCCTGTCCACCAGCAAGGTCTCCAAGGCGTTGCATACTTGCACGCTTTGGCATTTAGAGTTGACCGCAATATCCACCGCCTTGGCCGGGTTCGCGTCGGCGGCTATATATAAATGACACACGCCGTCGTAATGCTTGATGACCGGTATGCGCGTACCCTCGGCAATGCGTTGAATCAGGCTCTTGCCGCCGCGAGGGATCAACACGTCGATATAGGCGTCCATTTTAAGCAATTCGCCGACCGCCGCATGCCCCGGTTCGCGCACGATTTGTATCGCATGCTCCGGCAAGCCGGCCTCGGCCGCGCCGGCGGCCAAGACTTCGGCCAATAGGATATTGCTTTGCAAGGCCTCCGAGCCGCCGCGCAAAATCACCGCGTTGCCGCTTTTGATGCACACCCCGGCGGCGTCGCTGGTGACGTTGGGGCGTGATTCGTAAATAATGCCGACCACGCCAAGCGGAACCGATTTTTTATATACCCGCAAACCGGCCGGATTGGTATGCCCCGCCAACACCTTCTCTAGCGGGTCCGGCCGCTGCGCCACTTTTTTTAAGCGCGACAACATGTATTGAAACACTTTGTCGTCTATGGTCAGCCGCTTGACCAAGGCAGCCGGTTCGCCGGCGGCGCGCGCTTGCTCCACTTCCAGCGCGTTGACTTCCAGAATTTTAGATTTATGCGCCTCCAGCGACTCCGCCATTTTCGCCAGCGCCAAATTACGGGTAACGCCCGAAACTGTCGCCAATTGGCGCGCCGCCTGGCGAGCTTGCCGGGCGATGCTGGTCATGTCGCTACTGCTCATATATTTATTCCTTGGCTAGGCGTGGCTAGTCTGAAAAAACAATTCCCGCATTTTTTGTCCCGGCGATGCGGCGCGCATAAACGCCTCGCCGACCAAAAAGGCGTAAACCTGGTTATCCAACATCAGTTTTACATCCGCAGGCGTATGGATGCCGCTTTCGGTGACGATCAGTCGGTCGTCCGGAACTTGCTGTTTCAACTCCAGGGTGGTTTGCAGCGATACGCTAAAATCGCGCAGATTGCGGTTATTGATGCCGATCAGCGGCGTTTTTAGTTTTAGCGCGCGTTGCAATTCATCCGCGTCATGCACCTCCACCAACACGTCCATGCCCAACCCTGTAGCGACTTCCGCTAATTCGTGCATGTGCTCGTCTTCCAGCGCGGCGGCGATCAGCAAAATGCAATCCGCGCCGATGGCGCGCGATTCGACAATTTGATAGGCATCAATCATGAAATCCTTGCGGATCACCGGCAATGGGCATTTGTCGCGCGCCATTTGCAGATTGGCCTCCGCGCCTTGAAAAAAGTGCTTGTCGGTCAGCACTGAAAGACAGGTCGCGCCGTTCATGGCGTAATCCACCGCGATATCGGTGGGTTTGAAATCCGGGCGGATAACGCCTTGGCTAGGCGAGGCTTTTTTAATCTCGGCGATGATGGCGGGCTTTTGCCGTTGCGCCTGGCCGCGCAAAGCTTGGTAAAAGCCGCGCGGCGGACTGACCGCTTGCGCGTGTTCGCGCAGAAATTCGACCGCGGTATTGGCCTTGCGCGCGGCCACTTCCTCTGCTTTGCGTTCAAGTATGGTTTTTAAAATATCGGGTGTATTGCTCATAATCCGGCTTTAAAAGACGCTTTTAAAGTCGCATTGTAGCAGTTCGGGGCCGGGCGGCCAAACCGGCCGCCGCATCCGCCGCCCAATGAGCGGCGATTCGTGATAAAGTCATGCCGGTTTGGGCTGGCACAACAGGCAGGCGTTATGACGATAATTCGCGAGGAAGACTTCATTCAAAGCATCGCCGCGGCGTTGCAATATATTTCCTACTACCATCCTTTGGATTTTATTCAAGCCCTGCACGCCGCCTACGAAAAGGAAGAAAGCCCGGCGGCCAAGGACGCCATGGCGCAAATTCTCATCAACTCGCGACTGTGCGCCGAGGGCAAACGGCCCATCTGCCAGGACACCGGCATCGTCAACGTGTTTTTGCGCGTCGGCATGCAGGTGCAATGGGACGCCAGCCGGGATGTAACCGCCATGGTCAACGAAGGCGTGCGCCGCGCCTATCTTAATCCGGACAATCCGCTACGCGCGTCCATTCTGCGCGACCCGGCCGGCGCGCGCGTGAATACCAAGGACAATACGCCGGCGGTGATTCATTATGACATCGTGGCCGGCGACAAGGTCGCCGTGGAAATCGCCGCCAAGGGCGGCGGTTCCGAAGCCAAGGCCAAGTTCGCCATGCTGAACCCGGCCGACAGTATCGTCGATTGGGTATTGCAAGCGCTGCCCGGCATGGGCGCCGGCTGGTGTCCGCCGGGGGTGTTGGGCCTAGGCATAGGCGGCACGGCGGAAAAAGCCATGCTTCTGGCCAAGCAAGCCTGCATGTTGCCGGTGAATATACAAGACTTGCTGCGGCGCGGGCCTAGCAACCGGCTGGAGGAATTGCGCCTGGAGCTTTACGATAAAGTCAACGCTCTCGGCATCGGCGCGCAAGGCCTCGGCGGCCTGACCACGGTGCTGGACGTGCACCTATTGGATTATCCTTCCCACGCCGCCAATTTACCGGTTGCCTTGATTCCGAATTGCGCCGCCACCCGCCACGCCCATTTTGAGTTGGACGGCTCCGGCCCGGCTTGGCTAACGCCGCCTAGACTTGAGGACTGGCCGCAAATCGTTCGTCAGGCCGGCGGCGCGCGGCGGGTGAACATAGACCAAATTAGCCGCGAGGAAATAGCGCAATGGCGTAGCGGCGAAACCCTGTTGCTCAGCGGTGCGCTGTTGACCGGCCGCGACGCCGCGCACAAGCGGCTAACCGATTTGCTAATCCGAGGCGAACCGCTGCCGGAAGGCGTGGATTTAAACGGCCGCTTCATTTATTACGTGGGTCCGGTGGACGCGGTCGGCGCTGAAGTGGTCGGCCCGGCGGGCCCGACCACGGCCACGCGGATGGACGGTTTTACCCCGCTGGTGTTGGAAAAAACCGGCTTGCTGGGCATGATAGGCAAGGCCGAGCGCGGCTCGGCGGCGGTGGAGGCCATCAAGCGGTATCAAGCGGTATATCTCATCGCCGTCGGCGGCGCGGCCTACCTGGTGTCCAAAGCCATACGCCAGTCGCGGGTGGTGGCGTTTCCGGAATTAGGCATGGAGGCGATACATGAATTCGTGGTGGAGGACATGCCGGTAACGGTGGCCGTGGACAGCCGCGGGGTTTCCATTCACGCCGAAGCGCCGAAGCAATGGCAGGCGAAAATCGGCAAAATTCCGGTGGTCACGGCTTAACGGCTCTTACCACGGGGCCGCATTACCCCGCGGCGAGGTTGACGATCAGGCTTCGGCGATGACCGGATTAAACAATTCGCCGATGCCGCTAATCTCGATGCGCACGGTTTGGCCGGGTTTCAAATAGCCGCGCGGCGTCATTTTGACCCCAACCCCGCTCGGCGTGCCGGTAGTGATCACGTCGCCCGGCTCTAGCGTAATCGCCTGGCTCAGGTAAGCCACCATTTCAAAGCAATTGAACAACATGTCGCCGGTGTTGGCGTGTTGCCGTTGTTCGCGGTCCACCCAGGTGGTCAAGGTTAAATTATGCGGATCGGTTATTTCGTCGGCGGTGACCAGCCAAGGCCCCAGCGGGCCGTGGGTGTCAAAGGATTTACCCAATACCCAGGTGGCGGAGCGTTGTTGCCAATCGCGGACGGTCACGTCGTTGCAAATGGTGAAGCCGGCGATATACTCGCGCGCCCGCTCCAACGGTATATGCCGGCCGCGGCGGCCGATTACAAAAGCCAGTTCGCCCTCGTAATCCACTTTATCAGACACCTTGGGGCAAAGTATCGGTTCGCCGGGGCCGATGACGCAGCTACTGAGCTTGCTGAAAAAAGTCGGATACTCCGGCCGGTCGCGGCCGGTTTCTTCAATATGATCGGCATAATTCAAGCCTATGCCTAAAAACTTGCCGGGACGCGGGATGGGAGCAAGAATTTGTACGTCGGCCAACGCCACCCGTCCGGAACCGGTCTCGGTGAACTCGCGCAGGGCATCCAGGGCCGGCGCGCCGGCGGCCAAAAACCCGGCCATGTCGCTGGCGGCGGTCACGTGACCGCCGGCGACGGCAATTTCATCGCCGCAAACCGCGCCGATTTTTATGTCGCCGGCATGCCGGAAAGTCGCCAATTTCATAATCAGTCTTTTTTCAGAAAAATAGACTTAATATTCTACAGCAATAAATCATCTAAAATTTTGACAAATTTATAAAATATTTTTTAAGTGTATATACAATAAAAACCGCTACAGGCCGCGTGGAATCAGGCCTGCGCTACTTTGTAATAAAGATTGACAAATTCTAGTCTTGATGCTAGATGGCAATTTTTGCTTGCCTTTGTGTTTTTTCTACGATAACCTGAATCCTCATCAAGCGTACTTTGCAACGATAAGGGGGTAATTGATGATAAAAAACAGATGGTTGGCTAAAACCATGCTTACGGTTTCGTTGGCATCGTTTTGCTCCGCCGGTCTGGCTAAATCTAAACATCATGAGTTTTTTGACGGTCAAACTGGTATCGCATCTTATTTTAGCGATAAATTTCATGGTAAACGTACCGCCTGCGGTGAGCCATATAATATGAACGCTCTTACCGCGGCGCATGCAAGCCTGCCTTTCGGCACCTTGATCCATGTGGTGAATCTGAAAAATAACCAAAGCGTTGATGTGCGGATTAATTCCCGCTCGCATCGCGCCAATAAACGGTTATTGGATTTGTCCAAGGAAGCCGCCAGGCAACTGGGCTTTCTGCGGGCAGGCATCGCCATGGTCAAAGTCACGGTAGTGCGCTTGGGCGAGGCTTAAGCGCTTGGCAGTGCAAGATTGATGATTTGTCGTTAAAATAAGATTTAGCTATCCCAACTCCGGGGCCGATGGTCGGCCCCGGACCTTTTCAACAGATTTTCCGCGCCAAGCGGCATAAGTCCGCCGGGGCGTTTTTTTACGAACCGATTGTGATTAACTGGCATCAAACCTACGCCGCGATTTGGCGCCGCCGGCAGCAAGCCTTGCGCCCGGTCAAGGAATTGGACCCGATTACGCTAGACGAATTATTGGGCATAGAACAGCAAAAACAAGCTTTAGTCGCCAACACCCGGCGTTTTCTCGCTGGCCTCCCGGCCAATAACGCCTTGCTCTGGGGCGCGCGGGGTTCCGGCAAGTCCTCGCTGTTAAAAGCCTTGCTGAATGCGTTCAAGGATGAAGGCCTGCGGATTGTCGAAATCGACAAGGACGATTTATCGGCCTTGCCGGATATTGTGGACGATTTGCGCGAGCAAGCGCACCCATTTATTCTCTTTTGCGACGATTTGTCGTTTGAAGCCGGCGACAGCTTGTACAAGCCTCTGAAAAGCGTGCTGGAGGGCTCCATAGAGCCGCCGCCCGTGAATGTGCTATTTTACGCCACCTCTAACCGCCGGCATTTAATGCCCGAATATATGCGGGAAAACCTGGAAACGCAAATGGTAGGCGCTGAAGTGCATTACGCCGACTCCCTAGAAGAAAAAATTTCCTTGGCCGACCGTTTCGGCCTGCGCCTGGCGTTTTATCCGCCGCAAACCGAAACTTATCTGGCGATTGTGGACAGCTTTTTTCCGGATTACGCCGGTGACCGGGAAGAGTTGCACAAACAAGCCCTGGCCTTTGCGCATCAGCAGGCCGCCAAAAACGGCCGCGCCGCCAAGCAGTTTTACCAAAGCCTTGTCATTGGCGGCGCAGAGTAAGCCGCGTCGCCTTGGGCTTTCGCGCGGCAATGTCCGCGGGCGAGTGTTTATTTTTTTATTAGCCGCTTCGACACTATGCAGACCCAAACCTCTTCTGAAATGAAAAAACAAGCCTTGGCCGAAATCTACGCCGCCTTGCTCGGCACCGGCGACGCCACCGCCGGGGATTTTGTGGACGCCACGCTGCAAGAACTGCAATCCGACTTGCTAAGTCATTTTCAACCGGATCGCATGGAAAAATTGTTTCAAGACGCCTTTACCCGCGGCGTGCGTTATGCCTTGTTCAAACAACACCAGTTGGACCGGCGTCTGCAAGAAGAAGACTTTTTCGCCGAGGATGGCCTCATCGACAAAATCGATTGGGACGAGGCCATGCTAGATTGGTGCTAGCCGGCTGAGAACTAGCCGGTATTGCGCATGCCGGCGGCGATGGCGTTCACCGAGCGCAGCAAGGACTGTTTCCAATTTTCGCCGCCTTGGCGCTCTTCTTCCGTTTGCGCCCTGACGCGCCGCAGCAAAGCTACTTGAATGAAATTCAACGGCCCCAAATAGCCGTTACGGCGGCGCAGGGAGGCGGCCAAATCCGGGTTGTCGGCCAACAAACCCTCTTTCTCCACGATTTGCAAGATCCATTTCACGCAGCGGGCGAATTCGGCGCTGATCAAGGCATGATTTTGCTCCCCGACTTCCGGATTCAAACACAGCCCGGCATATTCCTTGGCGATTTTCATATCGGTTTTGGTCAGCGCCATTTGTACGTTGCTCAGCAAATTACGGAAAAACGGCCATTCCTGGTACAAGCGGCGCAAGGTTTGCAGGCGCTCCGGCTGGTCCGCGCACCAAGCCTCAAGGCTGGAGCCGATGCCGTACCAGGCCGGAAAGGTTTGCCGTGATTGCGCCCAGGAAAACACCCAGGCAATGGCGCGCACCGAGCCTTTGGAGCGGTCTTGCTTTTTGCGGTGCGAGGGGCGCGAACCCAGGTTGAGCTGGCCTATTTCGCTAACCGGAGTGGCTTCGTAGAAATAATCCAGAAAACCCGCGCTTTGTTCGGTCAGTTCGCGGAACCCCTTCTCGCCGATGCGCGCCAATTCGCTCATCACCGGGTGGTATTCCTTGTCGTCGCCTACCAACGGTTGCACCAGGGTGACGCTGGCCTTAATCAAACCGGTGATGCCCATGGTCAGTTCGTAAATCGCGGTCTCCATGTTGTTATAGCGATAGAACAACATTTCGCCTTGTTCGGTGAACTTGATTTGCCCGCGCACGCTGTCGGCCGGTTGCGCCAATATCGCTTGATGGGTTGGCCCGCCGCCACGCTCCACCGTGCCGCCGCGGCCGTGGAAGATGCGGCATTTCAAGCCGCGCGCGTCGCATATTTTAATAATGGTTTGCTGCGCCCGGTATAAATTCCAGGCCGAAGCCAGGATGCCGCCGTCCTTGCAGGAATCTGAATAACCCAGCATGATTTCCTGCCGCAAGCCTGAAGCTTGCAGCAAGGCGTGATAAGCCGGAGTATCCAATAGAGTGTTCAACACGTGTTCTATGTGTTTTAAATCCTCTATGGTTTCAAACAACGGGCTGACGCCGATTTTGCAATACCATTGGCCGCCGATGCGGCCGGCCAAGCCGCATTGCGCCGCCAGGAACAATACTTCCAGGATGTGACTGGCGGCGTGGGTCATGGAAATGACGTAGCGGCCGAAACATACGCTGCCCAATTCCTGGAACGCCGCGGCGATGACTTGAAACACCGCCAGCGTTTCGCGGTTGGTTTCGGAGAGAGCATTCGGCTCGAACAGCAATCCGCCCGGCTGAGCAATGGCTTCGGACAGCACTTGCAGGCGTTCCGCCTCGCTCAGTTGCAAATAGTCGATTTGTAAGGCTAGGCTGAAAATTTCGGCTACCGCTTGACTATGCCGGGTGGATTCTTGCCGCGCGTCCAATTTCATTAAATGGAAACCGAAGGTTTCCACCAACCGGATCAGATCCAGCAAATCCTGATTGGCGATTTCGCCGTCGCCTTGGCTGGTCAAGGACTCTTTAATCAATACTAAATCGTCCAAAAATGTCTTGGAATGGTAATGCAAATTGCCCAGAGCGCCGCTGTCCTGGATGCTTTGCTCGATTTGCGCCAACGAAAGTCCCAGCCGGTAGCGCATCAATGCCAGTTTATGCCGGTAAGGTTCTTGCAGGTACGGCTGCTCCAAGGCTTGAATGGCTACGCCCAACAATGCGCGGTCGGCGGCCAGACCGGCCAGGAATTCTTCGCTCGGATGACTTAGGCCATAGGAGAAGGAAAGCTGATCTATCAAGTCGCCCAAGCGTTGTATGTATTCACGCAACACGGTTTGCGCTTGCAAGCGCAGGGCCAGGGCGGTGATTTCCGATTTGACGTTGGGGTTGCCGTCGCGGTCGCCGCCAATCCAGGAGCCGTATTGCAAAAAAGCCGGCACGCGCAGATTGGCCGCCTCTGCGCCGTATACGTCGAGCAAGGCGCGGTGGAAATTGCGGTATACGCGGGCGGTGGCTTGGAATAGCGAGGTGGGGAAATAGGACAAGCCGGTTTCTACTTCATCCACCACGGCCATGCCATGGGCGCGCACTTCGTCGGTCTTCCATAAGATTTGGATGTGTTGATGCAACCGGTCCAGCACTTCTTGCCGGTAATAGCCCTTTAACTGCTCGTCGTTCAATTGCTCGTAGGTTTGAAAAATATTTCGCAATACTTTTTTAATGGTGCGCCGCTTGGATTCGGTAGGGTGCGCCGTCAATACCGGCAAATAAAGCAATTCGTCCAGCAATATTTGCAACTGCGCGGCGTCCACGCCGGATTGTTTCAGTTGCAACAGGGTGTCGTGAAACGAACCGGTCCAGTAATGTCCGCCCAGCTCGGCTTGCCGCCGGCGTTGGCGCAAGCCGAACGCTTCCTCGGCGATGTTGGTTAAGCTAAAGTGCAGGTTGAAGGCGCGAATAATGTTGTCGATTTGTTCGTGGCTGAGACCATTGATGGTTTCGGTCAACACGGTATGGTATTTATCGGCCTCGACGGCATCGGCGGCGGCATGCAGGGCGCTGAACTCGCTTTGCAATTGGCTGACCAACTCAGTGATTTGCGGGCCGGCGGCTATATTCAAACGCTGATCCAGCAGTGCGTCCAACAAATTAATGTTGCGTTGCAGTTCGGCGTCTATCTCATGGGTAGGCATAATCATTTCTCCTCTAACATATTTTTATGGATGTTTGGACAAGCAATACGGGCTAATCGGCTGATCACGCCTGGAACGGGCCGGCGGCGTAAATTAATCCCGCCGGCCTCATGGCTATCTTAGCGGAATACTTGACTAAGTGGGTTGGTTTTTTAGAGGATGTGCGATTTTCGTAGCCGCTCGACGACAAAAGCCGAAATCCGCCCCGCAACCCTTTAACAGTCGGTAAGGCATTGCTGAAAGTTACGGATAATCTTGGCGCGTCGGGCGGACCATGATTTCGCTAATATGCACGTGCGGCGGCTGGCTGACCACGAAATGCACCGCGTTAGCCACATCCTCGCCGATTAGCAGCGGTCCGAAACGCTCTTTGAAGGATTGCACCAGTTCATCGCTGTAACCTGCGCCTTGCTGAAACCCGCTCAACACCAGGCCCGGCTCGACCAAGGTCACGCGCACGCCCTTGCCGCACACTTCGCGGCGCAAACCCTCGGCCAAGGCGTGCACCGCGAATTTGCTGGAGCCGTATACCGCGCTGAACGGGGAAATGTTTCTGCCGACCACCGAGCCGATGATGACGATATCGGCCGCCGTTTGCGGGTAATTTTCCGCTTGCGCCGCCGTCATTCGGGCGGCGGATTTTTGCAACAAGGCCAGGGCGCCGGTGACGTTAATGTGCAATACCTTTTCAAATTCGCTTAAATCGGCGCTAGTGACTGAACCGCCAAGACCGCGCCCGGCATTGGCCACCACGATGTCGGGCGCGCGGCCGAAATGCTGTTCCGCCGCGGCGAACAGGCGATCCAACACCTCTAGGTCGGCGGCGTCGCCGGCCACGCCGGCAAAGCCGCCCTCCAGTTCTTTTTCCAGGGCCGCCAGTTTGTCGCCATTGCGGCCATTGCCGACCACGGCGTAGCCTTCTGCAACGAATTTTCTGGCCGTGGCTTCGCCTATGCCCGAAGTGGCCCCGGTAACGATTGCTATGCGTTTGAAATGCTTGGTCATATGTTTGGGATGGGATGAAATTGGATTGGATTGACTGGGTTAAAATTATACGCCGTCGCGCCCGCGGGTTGGCGCTTAAGTTTGCGGAATCAGTCTATAATTGCGTAATTGAGGCATACAGGTAATTTTTACAGTCTGTTTTCCCGCCAAGGCCGTATCGGTAACCTATAATCGGTAACCTATAATCTAAGTAGTGACTCCATGACAAAAAACAAAGTGTCCCGGCTTAGGCGGGTAGCCCAGGAAACCACCATCGGGAAAATGCTAAACTTCCATCTTCTAACTTGGCTAACAACGTTACACCATTCACCCTATGTTCATCAACAAATACATCTTCGGTTCCTTAATGACTTGGCGCGCCATTTTGGCGGTGAACACGATTGCCTTGATACTGATACTGTACACGGTCAAATTATCATTCGACATCGCGTCCTCGACGCAAATCATCAATATCCGCATCGAGGAAGTCAGCACCATCGTCATTGCATGGGGAGTTATGCTGGAATCCAGAAAAACCATATTAGCTAACCGGAACTCAGTTGATCGGGTTAACGAGCTGTTGAACGAATTCTGCGAACATTTCGGCATTCACTTGGTGACGTTAGGGCTGCTGTTGGAAGTGGTGACCTATTTTGAAGAGGACGCACGCTTGGAGTCCATGCCGTTATGGTTTCACGAAGCCGCTTATTTATTGGAATGGTTTATCGCCCTGTGCATCGTGCTGGAGCTGTTGGACGGGTGTTATAGCGTGATTCAGATACGGCGGCGGAATCGTATCGGCATTTAGAGCATGAGCTAAATGCAAGTCGCCGCGCTAACCGTCAAAACAGTTCAAACCTGGCCAAATACCCAAAATGGTCGGACACCGCCGGATAGAAACTGTCGTTGAAAATGACGTCCATGGACTTGACCCGTAGCGGGCCGCCGTTGCGTTTGAATATATAATCGATGCGCTTGGGCGGGGAGTGCCGCCAACCGTCGATTTGGCCGCGGTAGCTAGGTTCAAAAAAACGGCTCGGGTGCAATTCGTAAAACTGGTCTACGTATTCCGCGCCGCCAACGATATGCCGGTAGGCGTCGCCGCCGGCCGGGGCGTTGAAGTCTCCGGCCATGATGTCGGCGCGCATGCCGAAATGGCGGCGCGAGTCTATCAATTGCCTGAGCTTCTGGTATTCCTGATAAAAACCGTGGTGCGCCCAGCTTAAGTGCACGTTGGCGACGTGCAGCAAGCCAAACTTGGGCGCCTCGATCATGGATAGGGTGACGTTGCGCGACATGTAATTGGTTTTACTGTGGCAACCGGAAACATAGGCGGCGTAATTATGCCGCATGGGATACCGGCTTAAAATCGCCGTGCCTTCGCGCCAGCGCTGAAAGCCGATATGGCTCCAATCTTGAAAAATATACCGCGGGCCGCCCCATTCGCGCAGTTTGCGGCAAATGCGAAACGCCATGTTGGAGGGAGCTTCGCCATAGGGGCTGGCGATGGGGTCGTGCATGTATTCCCCCACTTCTTGAAAGCACACGACATCAATGTTTTGCTGCATGATCGCCTCGGCGATGATCCGCACTTCCCGTTCATGCAGGTGCATGGTCTGAAACGGGCAGTGCCGGGGATGCTGCTGATAGGTGTGCAGATTAAGCGTCAGTACCGATAGTTGCATGGTTTTTTATATAAGGACTTAAACAGCGTTGTATGACGTTCCAAGCGGTATCCCATTGTATCCTTTCCTGCTCAAGACGTAGGTTTTGTCCCCATTTATGTAGTTTCAGCGCTTGGCAAACTTTTTGTTCCGCCGCGGTAAGCAAAGGCAAATCGGCCGCCGCATGCGGCTCATGCTCTTCCACCCAAAGCTCCCGGTGACTTAACAAGGTTTCCTCGTCCATCAGTACGGACTCAAGTTCGGGCAAATAAGTTCTAGCCCGATTTAATATCGCAAAGCCATGCGTATCGATATCTCCCCAATACAGGCAGCGGGCCCGTCTTAACCAGGGTAAGCGGCCAAGTGCGTCCACGCCGTAACCCAAGCGCATTAACACAACGGCGCCGGGCAGCTCCTCAAAAGCTAGCCCGGTCTGCAAATTCTCAACGATGAAGGCGTGGGTGAGCGGAATATCCAAGCTTGCGATTTGCTCCCATGGGGCGGAAATATCGCTCAAGCCGCCCAGTTGTCTGCTCAGCTTATGGTCCAAAATTCGCAGCCTGACCAGCCGCGGCTGCGGCCTCAAGCCGCAGCAGACATAAAAATCCCTATCGGCGATGGCTTGCCCTTGCATCGCGGAAAGCAGTTCCATGACCAGGCGTTTCCGGCTCTCCAGCCATTTGCTATCCAAGCCGGAAATCGGGAGCTGCCTGGGGTATAGATTTGAATTCGGGTGCGCGCTAATCCAGGACAGCATTTTAAACAGGCGCGTAAAATCCGCATCGGCATAGTCCGCAAGCATGGTGAATTGCCTGGGCAAGGCATCCGCCAGCGCCGGCCACTGTTCGCTCATCGCCGCATGGCGCGCGCAAGCCCGCGACCAGCGGTCAGCCTCACCGGCCCAGGCGGCGGCTTGGGACGGTTCCGCTATGATGAGTTTGTCCGGCAAGCGTTGCGCGCCCAGCGCGCGCCAACGCCGCTCGCTCCACACGAGTTCTCCCGCGCCTTGCCATTGCCGCCAGGCGCTGATCCAGGCGCGTACGCCTTCGATTTGCCTTAGCGCCGCTTGTTCGCTCGGTACGCCTAAGCTAATTTCAAATGGCCATGCTTCAGCCGCCGCTTCACCCGATAAGCTTGCCCGCAGCCATTCGCGGTGCTTGCTGTGGAAGCGCCGCGACAGCATGTCCCGGATATCATCAGGAAGCTTCAATCCGCGCCTCCTCAGCGCGCGCCTGTTCCGGCAGTTTAAGGCGTTGCCGCTGATTATCATATTCTATCAACAACACGCCGGACACCCGGCGATCACTAATGTCTACGTAACAGGCGCCGCCTATGAACGGCTCCAAGGTCATTACCGATTTCAACGGCGTGGCCACGATCATTTGAAAACCGAAATTCTTGAAAATATTCATCGCCAAGGCGGTGAACTCGTTATCGGCCTTGTCGAACGCCTCATCCAGCACCACCGGGGCGTACATGGGAACCCCTCTATCGTTGCCGCCGAGTTGGTAGCGTAGCGCGGCGGCCAGACAAGTAGTGGCCAGTTTTTGCCGCTGCCCGCCCGATTTGCCCGCGCCGCTACGGTAAATTTCGACCTCAAAGCCACCCTCGTCAATTTCACGCCCAATAAATTCCACGTGCTGGCGGACATCCAACACAGATTCACGCCAGCGTTTTTGTTCGGGGTCCTGGCTGGAAAGCCGTTCAACCAACTTGCGCAGCATTATAAACCGCGACTCGGCGTATTCGCGGTCATCGCTCCAAGCGTGACTCAGGGATTGCAATATGTCCTGCTTAAACTCGCGCACTTCAACTAACTGCCGGTCACTGGCGTCTACATCGCTAACGTCCATGGGCCACAGACGCTTAAAATCCGCGAAACAGTTTTCGATTTGCTTTTCACGGTTGGCGATGCCGCGATTCAATTCTTCAATATCCTTGTTCAGCGCCTGCACCACGTTGGTGGTTACTTTATCCAAATTTTCCAGACGAATATGTTCTGCGGTGTTTGCAAAACGCAGTGACAAGCCTTGTTGTTGCAGCGGCGTCAGCGGTATTATGGTCGCATCTTGCTGTAGTTTGAATAGCCTGTCCCGATTTTCTTGAATTTGCCCCGACACTTTTTCGCGGCTAACCTGAGTTTTAAGCAACTCGTCCCGCGCCCGCGCCAGCAGGGAATTCTGCTTGATCAATGTTCTGTGCCTTAACGAGCGCCAATTCCGACTTGAATTTAAGCGAGTTCATTGCAGCATTCCGCAGCAGCGTAATGATTGGAAGAAAAAACTGCGGTCGGACTATGTACATCTTCGGGTAGCGGTGGAACACATCGACGATCCCGGTGTTGTAGAGCTGACTGTCGGGCTCAAGCATGGAAACCAACACCGCATAACAACAATTATGAGATTTAATTAAGAAATTATGAGATCTGACAAGCGCCACTCTTACACATCCAAATTCGCCACATCCAAGGCATTCTTCACAATAAAATCCCGCCGCGGCTCGACCACGTCGCCCATCAGCGTAGTGAAAATCTCGTCCGCCGACACGGCATCGTTAATGGTCACTTGCAGCATGCGGCGGCTGTTACTGTCCAGCGTGGTTTCCCACAACTGTTCCGGATTCATTTCGCCCAGACCTTTGTAGCGTTGGATGTGTTGGCCGCGTTTGACTTCCTTCATCATCCATTCAAATGCTTCTTTAAAGCTGTTGACCTGCTGTTCGCGCTCGCCCATGCGCATTAATGATTCCGGGCCGAACATGCTCAGCGTGGTTTCAGCGAAGCGGGCGATTTTTTGATAATCATGGCCGCTAAAAAACGGTTCGTGTAACACAAAAGTCTTGGTCACGCCGTGCAGGCGTTTGCTGACTGCGATTTCAAATTCTCCGTCAGCGTGGCGTATCAATTCGCTGGCGAACACCGCCGGAGTAGCGGCTTGATTCAAGTTCTCGCGCAAGGTGTCGAACCAGCCCGCCAATTGCGCCGGGTCTTGGCGAATGGACTGCGACAATGGCGGCATATAGCTCATGTATTCCAAATACAAGTCGTCGTAGCGGCGCGATAAGCGTTGAATGATGGCGGTGACTTCCGCGTATTCTATCGCCAGCTTTTCCAGACCCGGCCCCAGGATTACCGGCGCTTCCGGGTCGGTCAGCAATTGCGCCTTGTCCAGCGCTTGCTGAATGAGGTATTGGTTGAGTTCGTTATCGTCCTTGACGTAATGCTCTTGCTTGCCTTTTTTCACTTTATACAGCGGCGGCTGGGCTATGTAGATATGGCCGCGTAAGATCAGCTCCGGCAGTTGCCGGTAGAAAAAGGTCAGCAGCAATGTACGAATGTGCGAGCCGTCGACATCGGCGTCAGTCATGATGATGATGCGGTGATAACGCAGTTTGTCGATATTGTATTCGTCTTTGCCTATGCCGCAGCCTAAGGCGGTAATCAAGGTGCCGACTTCTTCGGACGAGATCATTTTGTCGAAGCGCGCCTTCTCCACATTCAGAATTTTGCCTTTCAGGGGGAGAATGGCTTGGGTACGCCGGTCACGGCCTTGCTTAGCCGAACCTCCCGCGGAATCGCCCTCGACTATGAATAATTCGGACAATGCGGGATCTTTTTCCTGACAGTCGGCCAGCTTGCCGGGCAGGCCGGCGATATCCAGCGTGGTTTTCCGCCGCGTCATTTCCCGCGCTTTGCGCGCCGCTTCGCGCGCCCGCGCCGCTTCTATGACTTTGTTGACGATGGTTTTGGCGATTTGCGGTTGTTCCAACAAAAAGGTTTGAAACTTCTCGTTCATCGCCGCTTCCACCAAAGGTTTAACTTCCGAAGACACCAGTTTGTCCTTGGTTTGCGAAGAGAACTTAGGGTCAGGGACCTTGACCGAAAGCACGGCGGTCAAACCTTCGCGGGCGTCGTCACCAGTGGTGGCTACTTTTTCCTTTTTGGCCAGACCATTGCTTTCTATGTAAAGGTTAATGGTGCGGGTCAAAGCGCTGCGGAAGCCCGCCAAATGCGACCCGCCGTCGCGTTGCGGAATATTGTTGGTATAGCAAAATACGTTTTCTTGATAGGAGTCGTTCCATTGCATCGCCACTTCAACGCCTACGCCTTCTTTTTCGGCATTGAAGTAAAATACCTTTTCAAACAATGGCGTTTTATTTTTATTCAGGTGTTGCACAAAGGCGCTGATGCCGCCCTCAAACTCAAATACGTCTTGCTTGCCGGTGCGTTCGTCGGTCAAACTAATGCGTACCCCTGAATTCAAAAACGACAGCTCGCGCAAACGCTTGGCCAGAATGTCGTAATTGAATTCGACCATGGTAAAAATTTCTGTGCTGGGCTTGAAGTTGATAAACGTGCCGCTGCCAGTAGCGTCGCCGATTACCGCTAATGGCGCTTGCGGTTCACCCAACACATATTTTTGCATATGCAGTTTGCCGTTTTTGCGGACTTTTAGCGTCAATTCTTCGGATAAAGCATTGACCACCGAGACGCCTACGCCGTGCAAACCGCCGGATACTTTATAGGCGTTATCGTCGAATTTTCCGCCTGCATGCAGTACGGTCATTATGACTTCCGCTGCCGAACGTCCTTCTTCTTTGTGTATGTCTACTGGAATGCCCCGTCCGTCATCCGAAACCGATACCGAACCATTTTCATGGATGGTAACATCCACACCCTTGCAAAATCCTGCTAAGGCCTCGTCTATTGAGTTATCTACTACTTCAAACACCATGTGATGCAGACCCGAACCGTCGTCCGTATCGCCTATATACATACCTGGGCGTTTTCTTACAGCATCCAAGCCTTTTAATACTGTTATGTTCGTACTGTCGTAGTGGTCTGTCATAGTTTTATAGTATTTATTGTTGTCTATCCCGCCTTTCTTGGCGCGGTGAATTGGCTGAGTAAGCCAATGCGGCAATCACATTGCCTAATGTTTCACGTGGAACAATTCAGGCGGCATGCACTATGCCATGTTCCACGTGAAACAATTTATAATCGGTTAGAAACGAAAGATCACCGAAATCGCTAAGTTCAGTTCCGGTTAGGAACGCCTGACAGCGTAAATCAGACAGATATTTTAACAATTTTAGGCGGTTAACAGCATCTAATTCCGCACAAAAATCATCAATTAATATACAGCAAGCATTGGTTTCACTTGTCTGCAACAAATCTACTTGCGCCAGCAGTAAAGCCAGCACCAATAATTTCTGCTGTCCACGCGATAAATAATCCTTGGCCGCGCGCCCGGCCACCGTAATCACAATATCGGCGCGATGCGGTCCGTAATGGGTGAAACCATAACGCAAATCGCGCTCAACATGTTGGGCAAGTAAACTGGCCAAAGCATGTTTATCGGGCCAACCCGGTTGATAATGAACTTTTAACTCCCCTAACTGCAAAAACAACGCGGCTAAGCGGTTAAACACTGGGGACAACAATTCAAGATAAGATTGCCGGAAGGCGCTAATCGGCAGTGCGGTATCCACGATTTCCCTATCCCAAGCCTGTATTGAAGCCGATTGCTTGGATTTTAACAAGGCGTTGCGTTGCTGCAAGGCCTTACTAAAGCGGCGCCAATGACGCAGAAATTGAGTTTGCTGGTTGAACACGCCCCAGTCTAAAAATTCTCGCCGCAATTGCGGCGAACCATCAAGCAAGCGATAACTCTTGGGATGTATCATTTGCACCGGCAAGGCGTAAGCCAGATCCGCTTTTTGACGCGGTGTGTGGTCGATACGGATTTGACTGCCATTGGCGTCCAGACTAACGCCTAAATGATGGTTCAGGCCGCCGGTAGAAAGAGTGCAGCCGGTCACCACCAGTTGAGTTTGGGTAAAATTAATCGCTTGTCTAGCTTGATGGGTACGGAAAGATTTAGCCCGGCCCAATAAGTAAATGGCTTCTAATAACGAGCTTTTGCCGCTGGCATTAGGGCCAACCAAAAAATTAAGACAGGGAGAAGGCTCAAGGCTTGCGGTTTGAATATTTCTCACCGCAAGCAACTCTATATGAGTCAACGCCATTGGCGAAGTTTACATCCTTACCGGCATGACGATAAATTTATAAATGCTTTCCAAGGGCTCCTGAATAAAGCAACTGGAGTGATTGGCTGTGATGTTAATCGTGGCTAATTCGGCATCCAGATTGTTCAGCGCTTCCAAAAGATATTGCGAATTGAAATAAATCGTCAATGGCTCGCCGCCATATTCAAGCGTTACTTCTTCCTCGGCTTCGTCTAGGTCCGGATTTTGCGCGGTCAAACGTAGCAAATCATGTGAAAAATCACAGCATATCGTTTTAAATTTCTCGCTCGATAATATCGCCACCCGAGTCAAAGCGTTTTTAAACAATTCCTTTTGTACATGAATCGGCGGCAGAAAAGTTTGGTTGAACACCTTGCCAAAGTCAGGAAACTTAGCATCAATCAATTTAGTAGAAAACACCACATTGCCATACAACACTTTCAGTTGATTGGCGGAGAACAGCACTTCTAATTCGGCTTCCTTGTCTTCAATAATGCGGTTTAACTCTAATACCGCCTTGCGCGGAATGATAATGCGCGCCTCGTAACCGGTGGCTGACCCCAACTCGTCTTCAAAAATAGACAAACGATGTCCGTCGGAAGCCACCAGTTTGATCTTGCTGTTACTAATATGCAACAACAAACCGTTTAAATAAAAGCGTATGTCCTGGTTGGCCATGCAGAACAAGGTCTTGTCCAGGCCTTTTTTGAATTTACCGGCGTTAATTTTGAATTGATAATCGTAACTGGTTTCGTTGAACTCCGGATAATCATCCGCCGGCAGGGTGGATAGGGAATATCGGCCACGTCCTGAGCTAACCCGGATTTTTTCTTCCAGCAATTCCACATGAATTTCAGAATTGGACGGCAGCAAGCGGCAAATATCCAACAATTTTTTCGACGGCGCGGTCATGGAGAAATCTTCGGACTCTTGTAAGACCGGTATTACGGAGATCAACTGAATCTCAGAGTCAGATCCGATCAAAATCAGCCGGCTGTCTTGGATTTGCATTAATACATTGCCCAAGATGGGTATGGTTTGTTTGCGTTCAATAATGCTGACCGCTTGTTGTAACGGGATTAGGATTTGTTCTCGGCTAATAGTAAATCTCATAATGCTATTTAAGCTGTTAACAATAAGTGTCTCTATGGATAGTCTTGGGTAACTTACGGTCTTGTAAACACAAGGTTTTTGTCAAAGAACGCCGTGAATACATACGCGTAGGCTTTAGACAGACCCCGCTCCCAAAATTTTTGTAAATGGCTTTAAATTCGGTAATGCGTTTTTACTTAAATTTATTATATTTCAATAGGTTATGTAATATATAGTCTTATTGAAAGCAGTTGGCCGATTATGTTAACAGGTTGTGGATGTTTGTGCATGCTTATCTTTTCGCCCTCTTTGAGCGCAGAGTGCGCCCTAGCTTAGACATTGATTTATCCACAAGCTGAGGTGGTGGCTTTTGTCTACGATTTTAACTTTCAAATAGTGCGGAAATGCTGAATTTGCAGCTAGCCAACAGTAACAAATTAAATATTTTTTTAAATCTGTTATTACTATTAGTAACGCTCTTGTCTGTGGATAAGTATTAATTTAATATATTTATCATATAGTTGATGTTACATCAAACCTGTGGGTTAAGCTTCCGCGGCCGTGGGGAGCAATTGTGGATAAGTCGCATGCCAAGATAAGAGCCTAAGTTGTCCGCAGTTTACTCAGAGCTTGCCAGCTACTTAATCCACAATGTTGTCCACAAGCTCAACCGATAATGTTCTCTTGTTCGTGACGCTTTAGCCAGTCTAGGCTAAGGGAATAGATCATGGCCAAAAGAGTGGGGCCTATGAACACGCCGATAAAGCCAAAGTTGAACAAACCACCGAAAATACCGACCACGATCAAGATGAACGGCAACTCGACTTCACGGCTAATCAGGATTGGCCGCAACCAATTGTCTATGGTGCCGACGAAACCTAAAAACCAAGCAAAGGTGAAAATTGCCCAGCCGATTTCACCTTGTACCAACAACCAAATGGCAACCGGCAGCCATACCAGGGTGCCGGCGGTGGGTATAATCATAAAAAAGAAGGCTAGAAAACCTAAAACTACCACCAGGGCAAAGGGCAAGCCTACGATCATGAAGCCAATCATGGAGGTCAAGGCTTGCGCCAGGGCGGTGCCCAACAATCCATAGACCACGGCGCTGACGCTGGTGCGGGTGATTTGTAAAATACGGTCGGATTGAACGCCGGCGATCATGCGCATGCCAGTGGTCAAATGTCTGACTACGTGTTCCCCGTCGCGGTAAAAAAAGAACAACACCAATATGCTTAAAAAGGTGTGCATGGATTCGGCGGCTATCTTCACGCTTTGCTGTAGCAGCCAACCGCTGGCGGTCAACGCATATTGCCGCGCCAAATTCATTAAGCGGTTGGAATCCTCGCCGAAATTACGCCAAGCAAGACTGGCTTGTTCGCCAGCGAATGGAATTTTTTGCAGCCATTGCGGCGGTTCAGGCCATTGATGCGCGCTTTGGTTTAGCCATTGCAATAATTCGTTGATGTCATCGGTAAAGGAAAAAGCGGCGGCGAGGAACGGCGTCAGCAACAATACGCCTATTGGCAATACCATGCTGATAGCCGCTAATTCAGGGCTTAATGGAATTTTGCGCAACCGGAAATACAAAGGCCAAGTCACGTAGCATAGGATGGCCGACCACAATAAATCCAGCAGAAACGGTTGCAGAATTTCATAGCAAGCGAACAACAGGAACAAAAAAGCGGCTGGGCGGGTGAATCTTTCAAGTTTGAATTTTTCTGCTGGGGTATTCGAATCGGACATGGTGAAATCGGGATAAGTCTATAAAACTTCTAAATTTAAGCCTTTATTGATGACGTTAATATGACGGCGAGAAATTGATGGTTGCGGGTGTTAGGGTCGTAAAGCAGGGAAACCGCGCTAAAGCGGATTGATGGATTCAACAGGATTAATTGTTTCTCTTTGATTTAATTTGTAAAAAATAAAAATGGACAAGCATTCGGCTCAGTTACGGTTTTCGCGGGTTACGCCGCAAGCTTGACCTGACGGCGCGCCGCCGTTTAAAGTGTGAACATTGTTGAAACAAAAGTAACTGTTCCTAGCTATAATTAAACAAGAACTTGGTACGTGGACAGCGCATCTAAACGCACATCGATTGAATGAACGAAGAAAGAATTTTTATCCCTTTGAACATTGCCGTATTGACTATATCCGACACGCGCACCGAAGCAGACGACACTTCCGGCGGCATATTAGTTGAGGGTCTGCAAGCGGCTGGGCATAGGTTGTACCAAAAAAGAATTGTGAGCGATGATATTTATCAAATCCGTGCGGCGGTTAGCCTATGGATTGCCGATCCGGAAGCGCATGTGGTGCTAACCACCGGCGGCACTGGCGTTACCGGTCGTGATGGCGCGCCGGAAGCTATAACGCCATTGCTAGATAAGGTATTGGATGGGTTTGGCGAAGTGTTCCGGATGTTGTCCTACCGGGAAATCAAAACCTCGACCATGCAATCACGGGCGTTAGCCGGAGTCGCGAACGGTACTTATATATTCAGCATGCCAGGGTCTAGCGGGGCTTGCCGCACGGCGTGGAGCGAGTTGATCAAGGATCAGCTGGATTTCCGTACCCGGCCATGCAATTTGGTGCAATTAATCCCAAGATTACTGGAAAAATAATGCGTTCCACCTATGTTTTTTTTGCCTCAATCAGCGGTTTTATCACGGTGGCAATGGGAGCTTTCGCCGCGCATGTATTGAAACCGGAATTTAGCGATTACCAAATGGATATCTACCGCACCGCGGTGCAATATCAAATGTGGCATACATTGTTGCTGGTATTGTTGGCGGGTCTGCCGTCTCACCGCTTGTTGAATTGGGTGGCTGGATTGCTGGGCGCGGGCATGCTGTTGTTTTGCGGCAGCCTGTATTTACTGGCGATTTTACAGATCAAATGGCTGGGCGCGGTGACCCCTGTTGGCGGCGTATTACTGCTTGCCGCTTGGGGCTTGCTGGCCTTTTTAGGATGGAAACAAAAATTGAATCATTTTAAGCACGTAGTATTAAAACGGCCGCACGACAAGTCTGATGCCTTGCCGGATAAAAAGTAATCAAAATTCTATGTGCAATCTCAAGCCTAATACATTTACCGGCCCGCGGTCGGCATTATAAGCCGGGTTGGCGATGAACTGATAATCCGCCGTGGCCCAGGCCGAGCTGATTAAGTTGAATTTGTAATACATGTCGAATACCTGCTCCGGGCTGTAATTTAGCGCGCCGTCGCCGATAAAAACGTCCAGGCCGCCCATTTGCATGTAGCGAATATGCGCCGCCGACAGCATGTTGATGGCATAACCCACGCCAAAAGCGTCCTTATGCCGCTGCCATAGGCGGCCATGGAATACCGCGCCCATGGACATGGATTGGTCGGTGGAGGTGTAGTTGTAAACCTCGGTACGGCCGTCGCTATACATGGCGCGGAAGAACAAGCCTATATCTTGATTCACATTTTGCTCTATGTTAATACCCATACCGAATTTATCGTTTGGTTTTCGCACCCAGCACAGATCCGGCGCATGGGAATTGTTGGAAGCATAGTTATAACCTATGCAGTCAGCGGCATTCTTGGCCGGATCGGTCAAATAAGCGTTTATGGCGTCGGTGTAACTGCCGGTTTTTTCGTGGTTATGATAACCAAGCAACCTGACCGCGCCGTGTTGCCCCCATAGCAGATTGCCTTGGTATTCCAATTCCACTTGATCGCCGTAGTATTTGTAAAATCTAAAATCCAGCCCAAGGTCGTTGGGATTTATCGGCGGTATGTAACGTCCGAAACGCAACGCCCAATGGTCATAATAAAGTTCGCTGGCTAGGCCTATGGTGTAACCGCGCGAGTCGGCGACAAAATCGTAAGCCGCATGCGTCATGAAAGACATGTTAAAAAATTGCTGACGCAGGTCGGCGGAAAAAGTGTTTTTATCGAAGATATCCAGAATACTGACTTCGCCCGCGGTGATCACCAGCCGGCGGCTGGCCAGCGTACTGCCGCCGAGCTGCATGGGCGCGGATTCGGTTATGGTTTCCTCGCCGCCGAAATTGATGGTTTGCCGCAAATTAAGGCGCGAACGGTACCAAGTGGAAGAGACGGTGCCGGATTTTTGAAATTCAAAATCTTGTATCGCCCCGGCCAAGCCTTTTAGGTTAGACAAAGGATCCTCGGAGATCATTTCCGGCGCGCCGTAAAACTCCGCGCCGCGCCATAGCCTCAAACCCGCATAAAACGTCGCCGTGGCGCTGAAGCTGTTTTCCGCTTGCGGCAATAAGGAATGGTTGGCGCCGTTCAGATTGGTGTAGGCCGCCGGAAAAGCCGGCTTCCACTGCGAAATGTAGGTGCCTTGGCCGTAAAGATTCCAGGTTTCATTGTTCAAATCGTGCCAACCCAGCTCCGATAGCGCACGCATGAAGGAAAACCCCGGCGTATTGTCGACAGGAAACTGTTCCGGCTCCGGAGCGCGGGTTTCCGCCTTAGCAAATTCAGTCATTAGGCTGAATGAAATCAACAGATAAAAGTAAATCGCGTTTATGCCTAGCATAAACCATGACTTGCAGTCCGGCCGCGCCGCCGATAGATTAGGGCTAGAAAGATAGGGCGTGAAAGCATCCGCGGCTCCAGATTTAATGGTTAAATAATGATAATTATTATCATTAAATTAAACAAGCGCAGTTAAGCGCGGCTAGGCCGCGCCGTCAAAAAAAAACTTGACACATCCTACGAAGCCGGACTATAATAAGTTCAGCTTTAAAAAATAAGATTTACCATCTGTATACCATTTCGACATCTCTCCTTCTAAGCAGTGACTCGTTCTGATTTCAATAAGTAAGTTCCAATTTTACCAGCTGCATGCGCCTTGTTCAGGCGCGATTTTAATATTTACCAGGACTTAACTTATATGTCTACAATTACTACCGGCACTGTGAAATGGTTTAACGCTGACAAAGGCTTTGGCTTTATTCAGCAACAATCAGGCCCTGATGTTTTCGTTCATTTCAAAAGCATCGTCAATACTGGCGGCTATAAAACCCTTGAAGAAAACCAAAAGGTTGAATTCAGCATTGGCCGCGGACCAAAAGGCTTGCAAGCCGAAAACGTCAAAATCATAAACTAATTGGCTTTTTAAAGCCGAATAGATTTAGACAAATAAAAGCTGCCGTTTCTATACCGTTATTTCTTCACTCAGAAGAGATAACGGAACAACGCGCCAAAATATAACCTTACATAAGGTTTGTCATAGGGATGCTTTTAGCGGTCGATTAAACCTTATCGGCCGTAGTCTTATCCTCGTACCCGCCAGCCCTTCATTTCGCTCGATCCTGTCTTTTCCTCGGGCGACTTCAAAAGGCCATATCACCCGTCGCATGCCCGGCTATAAAAAGCCGCGCACAGTCTTCTTCACCCACTTAGGACACAATTTGAAAAGAATATTTGTTGGAAACCTGCCACGAAACGCCACGGAAGCCAGAGTAAAGGATTTATTCTCGGAATTCGGCAAAGTACATACCATAGAACTGATCACTGATATGTTCAGCGGTGAATGCAAAGGTTTTGGTTATATCGGCATGGAAGGCCATGAAGCTAGAGCGGCGATTGCTAAACTGAGCGGTGCCAAATTTGGAGAAAATCTACTTAAAGTGGATTTTGAAAACTCGGATAGCAAACACGGCAAACGCCGCTAGCCGCCAGCGAATACCTTTTATCAAACTTGAACCGGTCCTTCGGCTCATTTTCCATACGTCCAACGGGCTTGCCCGTTTTTCCTGGTCTTATGTTCACCAGGTTTTTATCCCCCCCATTATTGAGAATTTTTTATGTCATTTTCATCTCTCGGCTTGTCCGAGACTTTAGTACGCGCTGTGAGCGACGCAGGTTATACCTCGCCAACCCCGATACAGCAACAAGCAATACCGGTAATTTTATCCGGCCGCGATTTGCTTGCCGCCGCGCAAACCGGCACCGGCAAGACCGCCGGATTTACTTTGCCCATTCTGCAACGTTTGTCGGGCAGGGATGTCGGCGCCAGCCGGCCGGTTAGAGCTTTGATCTTAACGCCGACGCGCGAATTGGCGGCGCAAGTGGCCGAATCGGTTAAAAAATATAGCGTGCATCAAATGCCGCGCCTTAAATCCGACGTCGTGTTCGGCGGCGTTAAAATCAATCCGCAAATGATGCGATTGCGCGGCGGCGTGGATATTCTGACCGCTACCCCAGGGCGCTTGCTGGATCTGGTTGGGCAAAATGCGCTCAAATTGAATCAAGTGGAAATTCTGGTTCTGGATGAAGCCGACCGCATGCTAGACATGGGCTTTATTAAGGACATTACCAAAATTTTGGCTTTAATGCCGAAAAATCGGCAAAACTTGTTATTCTCGGCGACTTTTTCGGCCGATATTCGGAAGCTGGCGCAAGGGCTGCTGGTTAAGCCGGCGCAGGTTGAAGTCTGCGTTGAAAATACCGCCGCTGAAAACGTGGAGCAAATTGCCTATAGCATCAGTAAAAACGCAAAAACCGCTCTTTTGACGCATTTGATTAAAAGCAACGATTGGCGGCAGGTACTGGTTTTTACCAGTACCAAACACGCGGCGAACCGGTTGACCGAAAAACTGAATGCCGCGCAAATAAGCGCCAAGGCCATACACGGCAATAAAAGCCAAAGCGCAAGAACTAGCGCCTTGGCGGAGTTTAAAGCAGGCGACATACAAGTGCTGGTAGCCACCGATTTGGCGGCGCGTGGCATTGATATCGCCAAGCTGCCGCATGTCGTGAATTATGAATTACCGCGCGCCTCCGCCGATTATGTGCACCGCATTGGCCGTACTGGCAGAGCGGGACGGGGTGGACTGGCCGTGTCCCTGGTTTCACAGGAAGAAAATAGCGCCTTAAGGCAAGTTGAAAAACTGATCGGCGCAAAAATCGCGCAAGGCCGGATTTCGGGTTTTGAAGTGACGGAACACAAAAGCTTGAAAGCGTCCTAAAGTTTAATAGCCGCGGTTATCACCGCAGCTATTAAAATGCGCGCAATCTTGGTTGAATTCCAGACAAAATCTTAGCCATTTTTGAAGATGCGGGTCATTGGTTTCAGGACCCGCATTTCACGGTTGTCTGGCGGTTAATGCCATGGGCGAGTTTCTCGGTGTATAGTAATGGATTGTCTTTATGCGCGGAAATAGCGGATAATTGGCGCAATTCATGAATTCATTGTCCGCCATGCGCTTTCTCGACGTTAAAACCGATTTCGCTTTCAAAAAAGTGTTCGGCTCCGCCGCCAGCACCGGGATTTTGATCGATTTTTTGAACGCGGTGCTGGAATATCCGCCGGAACGCGCCATT
>CAIYSZ010000041.1 GCA_903928965.1 uncultured Pseudomonadota bacterium | reverse complement strand
TTTAAATTTGCCTTATGTGAAGCACGCCGTCAATCAAAATCTCAATGCACTGTTGATGCGGCGCTATTTAAAAACGGTTACACGTTTTTACTTATAACGTCTAAATCCGGGATTGCTTTTTGCTTTAACCATTAACGTGGTTTGACCCTAATCCATTATTTCCTAATTGACGGGTTATTCAACCCGTCCTTAAGCTCTTCTGATTGGCAACCAGTTTCAGTGATACAAAAAATAGGATGCGCTGAACAGCGCAATGTAAAAACTTCGAGCCAGGATATGCACTTAAATTATTAAAGACATTAAATTTATTCGGAAGGAATAAATATGACTTCAGAATACCAGGCTGGATAACATGGATAAGTATTTGCTTAATTATATGACTTGGCGTTATTGTCATAAATTAGGCTTTTAAATTGGTCTTTGGTGGCGGTTATTTTTTTGATATGATGTAGGAACTTACGAAATAATGGTTTAAGGAAATTAAGGACTGTTATGGTCTTTTACCGGAATTTAAAACCTATTCTATACCTTAAGAATCAATGGTTTTTGTTGGTTGGTTGTGTATTGCAAGTTCTACATCCGGTAGCCGCGGACGACACGCGGCAACTTTACGATATGCCGCTGGACGAATTGGTGAACGTGGAAATTTCCTCCGCCTCGCGTTTCAAGCAAAAATCCTCGGAGGCGCCGTCGGCGGTGGAGGTGTTGACGGCAAAGGATATCGCCAATTTCGGTTGGCGCACTTTGGCCGATGCCTTGAACGCAATTCGCGGTTTATACGTGCGTAACGATAGGGATTATAGCTACGTGGGCGCGCGGGGCTTCATGCGGCCGGGAGATTACGATTCACGCATATTGATCATGGTCGACGGGCGGCGGATGAACGATGCGGTATACGACTCCGGCTTCATCGGCGAGGAGTTCATGCTGGACATGAACTTGATTGAACGCATTGAATATTTGCCGGGTTCCGGTTCTTCCGTGTACGGGGCGAACGCGCTGTTGGGTGTGATAAACGTGATCACCAAGCAAGGCAAGGATTTCAACGGCGGCAAATTATACGCCGAGGGCGGCAGCCAAGGCATGTTTCGGGCGCGCGGTACTTACGGCAAGCAGTTCGACAATGGCTTGGACGTGTTGCTGAACGCGTCGCAGTATTCCAGCGACGGGGCTAATAGTTTGTATTTCCCCGAATATTCATCCATTGATGGCGGAATAGCGCGCAATATGGACAGAGAGCAAAGCAGCCGGGTGTTTACGCAAGCTAGTTTTCAAAATTTAACGTTTCATGGCGGTTTCGTGGATCGGTTTAAACAAGACCCCACGGCGGCCTATGGCGCGATATTTAACGACCCGTATAATTATACGGATGACAGGACCGCGTATATGGACCTGGATTACAACAGCCAAGTTACGGATAATTTGAATCTGCAAATGCGCGGCTTTCAACATTGGTATAATTATTATGCCGTTTCACCGTATTATGCGACGGTCGGCGGCCAGCAGAATGTGCGGGTGGTGAATTATGATGCGGTCAATGCCCGTTGGTGGGGCGGCGAATTTAAATTGACCGGCACCCAATTTCAATCGCATAAATGGGTCAGCGGTGTTGAATTTCAATATGATGCACAGCAGAATTTATTAAATTACGATATCAATCCGTACCGGGTTTACACCTCCAGTAATAGGCAGGGGACGCGGATCGGCGTTTACGCGCAGGACGAGTACCGGTTGCGGGAGAATTTGATTTTGAACGCCGGGGCGCGCCTGGATCAAAACCACATGATTTCCGATTGGCAGTTGAATCCGCGCATAGGCTTGATTTGGGAGGCCATGCCGGCTTTGACCGCCAAGCTGTTGTATAGCTCGGCGTTTCGGGCGCCGAACGTTTATGAGCGGGATTACAGCGCGACCGGCTATGCGCCGAATGCGAACAACCGGCAGGAGTTGATTAAAAGTTACGAGGCGGTGCTGGAGTGGCGGCCGGGTGACGGCGTCAGGATGTTGGGCACGGTTTTTTTGAACAACTTGGACAAGTTGTTGATTCAGGATCAAAATCCAGCCTCGCCGACCTATCTGATGTTCATCAACGCCGGCAAATATAATGCGCGCGGTTTTGAACTCAGCGCTGAAAAGCAATGGGATAGCGGCCGGTTGCTCAAATTGAGCTGGACGCATACCAATACGCAGGCCGCGGTTCCTGGTCAAAACGGGTGGGCGCCGGCCTCGCCGAACAATATGGTCAAGCTGCATTACGCCGAGCCATTGTTCAATGATTTGTTTCGTTTGGGGGTGG
>CAIYSZ010000040.1 GCA_903928965.1 uncultured Pseudomonadota bacterium | reverse complement strand
ATACCACGGTGTTGATCCGCGGCGAGTCGGGGACCGGCAAGGAGGTGGTGGCTAGTTCCATCCATTTTAATTCCGCTTGCGCCAACGGGCCGTTTTTGAAGCTGAATTGCGCGGCTTTGCCGGATACTTTGTTGGAGTCTGAGTTGTTCGGGCATGAGAAAGGAGCGTTTAGCGGGGCCATAGGCCAGCGCAAGGGGCGGTTTGAGCTGGCGGATAACGGTACGTTGTTTTTGGATGAAATCGGCGAGATTTCGCCGTCGTTTCAGGCCAAGTTGCTCAGGGTGTTGCAGGAGGGCGAGTTCGAGCGGGTCGGCGGGGTGAAGACGCTTAAGGTCAATGTGCGGATTATCGCCGCCACTAACCGTAATTTGGAGAAAGAGGTGGCGGACGGCATTTTCCGCGAGGATTTGTATTACCGTCTGAACGTGATGCCGATTCATATGCCGCCGTTGCGGGAGCGGATTGAGGATATTCCGGAATTGTCCGCTTTTTTGCTGAACCGCATTTCCAAGCAGCAGGGCGGCCGCCCGCTGGAGATCAAGGAGAGCGCGATTCGGATTTTGATGAAGCACGATTGGCCGGGCAACGTGCGGGAGTTGGAAAACCGCCTGGAGCGGGCGGCGATTATGAGCCATGACGGGGTTATCGACCGCGAGGTGATCGCCAGCACCGGCTTGGAGAGCGAGATAGGTGTTGGCCGCGCGCCGCCGCCGCTGAAAGCGGTGGATTTGCGCGACGAGAACATGGACGAGCGGGAGCGGGTGATCGCGGCGCTGGAGCAAAGCGGCTGGGTGCAGGCGAAGGATGCGCGCTTGCTGGATATGACGCCTAGGCAGATTGCTTATCGGATTCAGACTTTGAATATTAATTTGAAGCAGATTTGAGGCTAACCGGCATTTAAGACTGTTTTTATTTCATCGACATTCCAGTCGGCCCGTCGCTTTCCAGCCCTTCGCGTAGGTATTGTCTTAATTGCCCGGGTTTGGCGGCTGCCCGTTCCATCTCGTTTTTCTACGCCCTATGGTTGTTTAAAAACGCCAAGCTAACCATTGGCAAGGCGGCGGAATTGGCGCGCCTGGATATTTACGATTTCATGACGGCTTGTAAGCAAAACCAAGTGTCTATTATTGATATCAGTCGGGAGAAGCTGCTGGAAGAAATCAGCAGCATGTAAGCAATATGATTTTGGTCGCGGATTGTTCCGCGCTGGTGGCGTTGGCGGTCTGCGAAAGTTTGCAATTACTGGAGTTACTGTTCGACAAGGTAGCGGTACCGGAAACGGTGCATTGGGAAGCGACTCGGCCTAGTAAACAACAAGCGCAAGTGCTTGAACAATTCTTGCGGGGCAAGTGCATAAGGTCGATTTATGCAATTTAGTGTAAGTTTAACGATGCGCTTCACTTTAAGGCATTAGTGTTTAGGCGCGCGCCAGTCGTCGTTTAGGGTTTTCAGGAAGGCGATGATGTCGCGGATTTCGCGTTCGTTGAGCGCCGGTTTTCCGTTTTTGCCTGGAAATGGCGCTTCTTGGTTGACGTTTTGGCGGTAGGCCGGCGGCAGGTCGTCGTATTTTTCGATGTGGCCTTGCGCAGTGCGCGGATACCATTTTTCGGGATGCAGGTCGCGTTCGACGTAGAAGTGCATCACTTGTTCCAGACTATGGAACACGCCGTTATGAAAGAATGCCTTGCGGGTGGCGACATTGCGCAGGGTAGGTGCGCGAAATAGGCCGCAATAGTTTTTTTGTTCCTTGAAATCCTCTCTATAAGGGCCGCACAGGCCAAGGTCGTAGTAATTGGGGTCGGCGTTGGCGGCGAGCTTGCGGTTGCGCGGCGCGGCGGTGGCGATGAAGCCGAAATCACTAAAGCTGGGAAGGGATTTATTTTTGCCGCGCTGGCTTGGGTGGCAGGCGGCGCAGTTGCCTTTGTCCGGGTCGTTGAATAGCTCTAGGCCTCGCGCCTCGCGGCGGCTGAGCCGGGCTTCGCCGCGCAGGAAGGCGTCGTATTTGCTGGAGTAGGGATAGAATTCTTCCGGATTTTGCTGGAACACCGACAGAGCTTGGAGGACGGCGTCGAAGGCGGCGTCGGGCTTGTCAAAGACGTTTTCTCCGAATACCTGGCGGAATTCGGCGGCGTAGGCGGCTTTTTGGACTTTGGCCGCGACTTGGGAGGCATCGGCATTGGCCATTTCCGCCGCCGCCAGCAAGGGGATGCGCGCTTGTTCGGCCAGATTGGCGGCGCGGCCGTCCCAGGTATGGCCGCCGGTGGGGCCGGCGTCCACGCTTTCGTCTTTGTCTTCGTCGAAAAAGTGTTCGGTGAATAAGGGGACGTTTTGTTGATAACGCAATGACGGCGCGGCGCGCGGGCCTTCGGCGCGCAGGTCGGGGCCGCCTAGCTGCACTGCTAGAGCGTTGGCCGGCGCGTAGGCGTGTTTGGGGTCATGACAGCTAGCGCAGGCTAATTTGCCGGAGGCCGACAGCGCGGGGTCGAAAAATAGCTTGCGGCCGATTTCTTCCACGGCGGATACCGGCGGACGTTTAGGCCGCGGCGGCGGCAATTCGTTTGATACGACGGCGGAGTCCGGCGGGTTGACTTCAAATTCCTCGGCTAGGCAAAGCGGCGCGAAGGCGTAGCAGGCAAGCGCCAAGGCGCAGCCTAATGGTATACGCGCCAAGGGGTAGCTTGATTGCAATCGCGCCAAGGCGTAGTTTGATCTTAAACGCGCCAAGGCGCAGCTTGATCGTAAACGCGCCAAGGCGCTTAGGGGCTTGCAGGATGCGATAGCGGGTAGTCGAAGCATGGCGGTAGTCAACGGACCGAAAATTCGATCAGGAATATTTGCATGTCAATATGTCAGTAGTATGAATAAGTTTTTAGTGTAGTTCCTGTCATGGAATTGTTATGCGGTTGACATGATAGCTTCATGCATTCAGATAATAATTGTGGTATCTCGGTCTAGTGGGGCGGAGATGGACTTGTCTAAATAACTGCATAACCAGGAGCTGGAAAAATGTCTCATTATCTAAATCGCGCGATCGCGTCGGCTTTGCTGACTACCGTCGCTGCCTCCGTAGACGCGAGCCCGTCCACCACAGGCGTGGTGGCTGGCGGCGGATATTACCAAAACGCTACGGTCTGGGCTGACGCAAACAACAATGCGCGTCTTGACGCCGGTGAAACCTCTACCACCACGAACGCCGCCGGCGTATTTACCTTGCCGGTGAGCGGCGTGGCCTTGGCGGCGCAAATCACCGCGGGCAGCACTACTTTTAACAACGGCGCGGTGGCTCAGTCCTTGACTTTCCGTAGTCCAGCCGCTTCCGGCGGCGCTGTGATCGGCGCTATCTCCACTGAGTTGCAAGCCTTGGTTGACGCCAATGGCGGCAATTACGCCGGCGCTCTGAGCGAGTTGTCCACCCGCGTGGGCGTTACCTCGACCCAATTGTTGGAAGATTACACCAATGAGTCCAACTCCAGCGTACAGGCCGCGTTGAGCAACGAAACCAGCTTGGCTGATATCCGCATCGCCGACGCCTTGGCCGATGCCGGCGCCAACGGCAATTTGGCGCATGCCTTGCGCAACCGTTTGGCTTTGGACACTATTCAAACCGTGGTGGTAATTTATGATGAAAACCGCAGTTTTGACAATTTATACGGCATGTTTCCTGGCGCGAACGGTTTGAAAACCGCGCAAGCCAAGGCAATTAAACAAGTTGACCGCGACGGCGCGACCGTGCTGTCGACTTTGCCGCCTGCATGGGGCGGTTTGACCTTGGCCGGTCAAAGCCCAGTGGTAACGCAAACGCAAACCACCGGGGTGTGGCCGAACGCACCGTTCCAAATCGATGATCCGAACGCATTGGCCAAATACGGTTACGCTACCGTGCCGCAAAGTGAAATCACCCGCGATTTGTATCACCGTTTCTTTGAAAACATCATGCAGATCGACGGTGGTAAAAACGACCAATACGTAGCTTGGGCTGATTCCGGCGGTTTGGTGATGGGCTATTTCGACGGCAGCAAAATGCAGGCCTGGAATATCGCTCGCCAGTACACCTTGGCGGATAACTTCTTTCAAGGCGCATACGGCGGCTCGTTCCTGAATCACCAATATCTGGTTTGCGCTTGCGCGCCAACCGTACCGGCCGCGACCGTCGCCGCCAACGGCATGTCCATCAACGTGTTAGGCCCTAATAATGCGAGCGGCGTGCCGCAATTGGCGGCGAATGCCTCGCAAAACGCTTCCGCCTTGTTAAGCGCTACAGCGTTTAAAACCGGCAATATCGCGCCGTTGGATTATTTTGGCGCTGGCGACGGCTACCGCGCGGTGAACACCATGCAACCGCCGTATCAGCCTAGCTCCAACGCGCCAGCGGCTAGCGATGCTGATTTGTTGTACGCGAATCCTGCCGCCGCAACTACCTTGCCGCCGCAAAGCCAAACCAATATCGGGGATTTGTTGAACGCGAAAAACATCAACTGGGCATGGTACACCGGTTCTTGGAATACCGTCACCGCGGCGGCCACTTCTCCTGGCCATACTATTCCTAGCGCGCCGATTTTCCAATTTCATCATCAGCCGTTTAACTATTTCGCCGAGTTCGATCCGGTGGCCAATGCTAGCAGCCGCGCGGCGCACTTGAAAGACCGTAGCGATTTGTTGACCCAAGCCACAAACGGCACTTTGCCGCCGGTGGTGTTTTATAAACCGCAAGGCAGCGTGAACGAGCATCCTGGTTATACCAACGTTTCCAATGGCGACACCGAATTGGCGACCGTTATCAGTGCTCTGCAAAACAGCCCGCAATGGTCGAATATGTTGATCGTGGTGACTTATGACGAGTTCGGCGGTCAATTCGACCACGTAGCGCCGCCAAAAGGCGACTTGTTGGGACCCGGCACCCGGATTCCTGCTCTCATCATTTCTCCGTATGCAAAAAAAGGTTTTGTCGATCACACTCAATACGACACCGCCAGCATCTTGCGCTTTATTACCCATCGGTTCTCGTTGACTCCGTTGAACGGTTTGACCGAGCGGGATAACGCTTTGTTGGCCAACGGCTATAAACGCATGGGTTATTTGGGCGGCGCTCTTAACTTTTAAGATCGTTTAGTCTTATTACTCTGTTTTTTATATTTAAGGAATTATTTATGCGTAACTCTTTGAAATCTAGCGCACTGTTGGCTGGCGTTCTGGCGCTGGCTAATGCGCCGGTTAACGCGGATGTGTTGTTGAGCACCGCTAACTATAACAGCGCGGAATTCGGCGATTATTCGATCGACAGCTCTACTTTTATCGCTACCAGCTTTACTTTGACGCAACCTGAACTGATTAGCGAGTTGGACGGGCATTTTACCCAGTTCGGCGACGGTAACAGCATCTTCGCGGCCATTTCTTCCGCCGCTTCTTTAAGCGCTTGGTCTAGCAGTGTTGTGAGCGAAACCGTGTTCACCCCGAACACCGACGGCGCCGACACTAGCGCGGCTTGGTGGACGACATTGTCCGCGGGTACTTATTATTTGGTGTTGGGCTCCGGTTTATACGGCGCTTCAGGCCAAAGCGGCTTGGCCACCGGCCAGGATGTTATCGGTAATCCTAGCTTTTCTCAATCGTTTGACGGCGGCGCTACTTGGAGCGGCTTGTCCGAAAACGATTTGCGCGTAGCGCTGCAAGGCGCGCCGGTTCCGGTTCCGGGTACTTTGCCTTTGTTGCTGTCCGGTTTGGCGGCTTTGGGTGTAATGGGCCGTCGTAAGGCTTAATTATAGCTGCTCGCTAGTTCTGAAAATCCCGCCGCATGGCGGGATTTTTTTTGCCTAAAGATTATGTTTCGGTTAAAAAATTTGCGCAGTGCCAGCGCAAAATATTGCGCACTCTCGGCGTGGGATGGAGCAGGCGTAGCCGGCCGCCAAACTTGACGGCCTCGCCGTGCGCCAGCATGCACAGGCCAATGAATGCGCTGTCCGCCGCGTCGATGCCGCCTATGTCTAGGATTAAAGTGATGCCGTCTTGCCATTGCAGTTGTTTCAAGGCTAGTCGCAAGGGGTCAAGATTTTCGCCGGTGGCGCTACCGGCCAGCATCAGCTTGGTTTCCGCGTTATTCGCTTCAAGCAAGACGCGGAGCGGTTTGGATTCCCGCAATCTGTACGCGCGGGTATTACGCCAAATCCAATAGGGTAGTCCGTTGCATAATAATAAACGCAACAGCGCTAAGCCGTCTCTGGCGTAGCGCTTCCATAAATAGGGTTCTTGATAGATGCGCCATAACCATTCTAGCCCCATGTCTTGCAGTGTGGCCGGCGCGCGGCGCACGTTGCCGGCGACGAAATTGATTACCGCGCCCAGTTGCGCTAGCAAGGGGGTTTGCAGGCGCGGGCGGTTGTGTTGTATCCAGGCATAGCCTTTTTTGCTGGAAAGGGCCAATACTAGGAAGTCGGCTTGGCTTTGGTTGATGGTTTGTAGGTACGCTTCCTGGCTCATGGCGGCGACGGAATCGAAACCCGGATAGATAGTGCCGCGGCAAATCGTGTCGTGCGCGCCGGTGTTGAGTTTGTCGGACGCGAGTTCGGCGATGCCTGGTTTGCCGCCGAAAAAAAATACCGTGACAGGTTTCGTCCGTGGATTGGAGAGGTTGACTAATTCGTCGAAAAAACATGCGCCGGAAGCGCGTTGCCGGAACGGGACGCCGTAAAGACGGGCAAACAATATCACCGAGATGCCGTCCGGTATGCTCAAATTGCTGGACAGCACGGTTTGCCGGAAATCGGCGTCTTGCAAACACTCCACAATATTATTGGCATTTGGAGTAGCCACGAAAAAAGACTGCCGCCGCTCAATAGCCGCCCGCCCGCGCGCCACGGCTTCTTGCAAAGTCACTTTGTCAAAAGGTAAACCTAATATGCCATACACCCGACGATCAAAATCGCAACTTGCCGCTTCTAAACGCTCTACGGGGGCATTCATCTAGTTCTCATGGCTTATCATTTAACCTACAAATTATATACAATTTTGCGGGTGTAAAATACCGCCAGACGGAGCTTAAGAAGCTGAATAGGTATGGGCGGTCATTGGTGAGGATAGGTTTTTTTACGGATGGGCCGCGGAATGAAATGTGAAACGCCGGCCAGACAGCTGGGAGCCGCTGGCCGGACTTTTTTACGCCGTGCGCCGGATGGCCAAGAAGCGGCGGTTGACGATTAAGGCTGCCATACCGCTTAGCAGCATGCTTGCCGCGCCAGGTAGCGGCACCGCGGAGACTACTGTCAGGCTTTCGATATTGGAGACGTAACGGCCTGCCTTGGCGTCGCTTGGAATCACGATGCGCGCGAAACCACTGCTGCCCAAGGATGCGCCGGCGGCGGTGGCGTAGGCCAGTAGGTCATCTTGCGCGCCTAGGGCGGGAGCGATTTCTTCTAGCGAAATTATCGCTTGATAATTGTCGGTTCCGGTGGCGATGACGTATTCGTTACGGTACACGGCTGGGTCGGTGGAAATACCGGCTTCGACTAACAGTTTCCATAAGGATACACCGGTAAAGGCGGCTCCGCTGATCGGTGGAGTGGTCACGGTGACGGTTTGCGGGGTCAGGTCGCCAGGCAGGTTGCTGGAGGTGTAGGTTCCCGGATTGCTGACCGCGCCATTGATGGTGAATGAATTGGAGACGCCGCCGGCGCCTGCCCCGGCATAGGCGACATGACCAACTTGCAGGCCGGTTAAGTTGGTTTCGCTGGCCCCATCACTGGCGATCAGGCTCGGAGCCGCAAGCAAGCCGCTGTTGTCGCTGTAGGCGAGAATATCGTTTGCCACGCCGAATCCGCTAGGGCTGAGGTTGCCCAAGGCGTATGCAGTGCTGGAGCCGTCACCGCCGGTGGCAACCACGTAATCGCGGAGGATATCGTTTTTCGGCACGGTCGGATCCACCGCGATAGTGGCGTGCAAGTAGCTGTATAGCGATACTCCGGTATAGACGTCGCCGCCAACTGTAACGGTTTGCACCGCCGTCGGGTTGCTCGCGGCGAAGTTTTGTAAATCGGAGATGCCGAAACTGGCCGCGCCGCCAGTCAAAAAGCCGCTCAGGCTTACCGTGGCGTCTGCCGCGGCGTTGCCGGACGAAAATAATAGAGCTAGGGCGGAAACGAATATGATGCGGCGGTTGCCGGGTTCAAAGTTTTGTTGCATGAAATGGTTCCTTGTGGTGATTGAATAAAGTCCCCAACGAGCGGCGGGTAAGCCGTGCGTCCTTGCGCCTTTTCAGCCGTTGCGCGGCTGGGGTGTTCCTGATAGGGAAGGGTTTGTCATGTCTACGATATATTTTTACAGATATAACGTAACTCTTTATCAAAATCCTGTAAACAATTTAATGGAAATTAATTGTTTGATTATTTTAAATAATTAGGCGGCAAGTCAAAAATGGGTTTTAAATTTAGGAAATAAACAAACAGAATGCGAACTTGGCGAGGCTATAGAGAGCGTCTAAATCTCGCAGGGTAGGGAACCTCTGATTAAATCAGTTTTTCAGGCAAACCTTGGTCTCAAATCATTGATTTCAATGGCGCTGAATTTTGAAGCAACGAATTAATCAGAGGTTCCTTAGGCGGCGATCTTAAGGCAATGGAGGGATTTTGATTAGGTTTTGGGCGATGATTTGCACTTGAGGGCCAGCGTCGGCGCTAACCGGCGTCGCGGCGTCGGCGGTGATATAGACCCGGGTGTAATAAATGCCGTCTAGCCCGGAAATATTCAGGAAACGGATGGGGCTGAACGGTTTGCTGACCAAGGTGAGTTCGGCCCCGGCGGGGATGATGTCGGCAATGCCGTTATAACCCTTGGTATAATTCGGGGTATTGGTGTTGTAGGACAACACGTGGGCGAAATTGCCGCGAAAATTCGTGAATACGGTTTCCATGCCGAGCATGTAAAGATGCGCCGGGCTCAAGACTTTTAATTTGACGGCTTGCACGAAGGTGTCGGTTTCGGTAATGGCCGGCGTTGCGCCTTGATCGTTGGCTATTGTTAGAACCCCGGCCGCGGTTCCGTGGCCGGTGCGATAAAGAGAGGCGATTATGCCTTGTTGGTCGCCGGGCGGGCTAATGAGGGCGTCGAAATTGTCGTTCAACAAGAACTCATAGTCGGTGTAGAGCGCGCCGTGGAGCGGAACGGCGGGCGGGGCGGTTTGGGTGAAGGCTGGATTTTGTTGGTAATAGGTATTGTCGTTGTTGGCGGGGTTGTAGCCGCCGGCTGCGATATTCAGACTATTGGGGAATAAAAATCCTAGTTGCTTCCAGCGAAACCAGGCGCGTTTCAAAGCGCCGCGCTCGACCGGGTGCACGCCGTCGTTGGCGCGGAGCATGGATAAATCCGGGGTGGGATTGGCGACGCCGGGCGTGGGGGAGCAGCAAAAATTGGCGTCGACGTAAAGCCAGTCGTATTGGTCGGGTAGGGTAAGCAGCCATGCGGCGAGATCGTAATAGGCGCTGGTGTTTCCCGCTAGCGCGTAGTCGAGTGATGGATTGGGCGTGTCGAGTATGATGCCTGCGTTCGGGTAAACCGCGCGGATGGCATTCAGCCAGTTTAGGGTTTGGTTTTTCAATTGTTCGGCGCTGAAACCGGCCGCGCCGAGGTCGTTTTCATATAGATTGCTTAAAAAAATAATATCCGGCGCGGATTTATAGCTTTGCAAGACTTCCGGCAGATTGGGCCACATGGAGCCGTTGGCCGCCGGCAGATTGGACATATTGGCCCCGGCGTAAGAGTAGACGCCTAGCGAGTCCAGTTCGGCGTGGTTGGGGTTGTTGGCGGCTTGGATGCCGAAGTCTTGTTGATTGGCGTTGGCCCAATCAAAGGCGTCATTGGTCAAGGCCAGAAACCAGTTTATATAGCCGGTTCCATTGGCGGTGGGATAGTAATAATAGCTGGGGCTCCAGATCGGATTGTTCCACAGCGGCATTTGGTCGCCGAGGGCGATGATGGAGTCGCCGAAGGCGGCGACCTTGGGCCGTTTGCCGACGATGCCGGCCCATAGGCCATTGCGGGGCAGCAGTTGTCGGCCGTCGTAAGAGTAGATTCTGAAGCCGACTTGATAGTCGCCGGGCGTTAGTTCGCCGTTTTGATAGGCGGCGAGAAAACTTACCACCGTGCCGTAGCCGGTATTCAGATGGGCGGGCAAGACGTCGCCGCTTAATTGTATTTCAGGCGCGGGCAGATAGGCGGAATTGCCGGATTGACGCGCGTTGATTAGGCAAATACCGGCGGTAAAGGCATGCAATACGCCGCCGTTAATGCGGCAAATATGCGGCGTCGCGTTGTTTAATTGAGCGCCTAGGCCGGAGCTGGCGGTTAGAGAAAACGAAACTGATTGGCCGGCCATGAGTAGCGGCAGGGCGGTCGGGTTGATGATTTGTCTGTTTTTGACGGCTTTGAAGGTTTTGCGTTTAATGACCGGGGCGTAAGCGGCGTTGCCGTTTTGCATGGCGGCGACCACGCAGTTGCCGGCTTGGAGGGCGAGGAGCTGGTTGTTTTGTAAGGAGCAAACTTGCGGATTAAGTGAGCTAAGAGTCACCGGCAAGCCGGAACTGGCGTTGGCGGCAATGGTCTGCGGCGCTTCCGCTACCAGCGGCAGGCTGAGTTGGATATTGATTTGCTGTTTGATTTTATGTTCCGCTAGGGTCAATTTGCGTGTCGCGGCGGATAATGGGGCGCTTTGCCGCAATTGGGCGTGGCCGGCCGCGCAGGGAAGCCATGGCCCGCAAAAGATGAGGGCGACCAGTAGGTGTCGCGCCGAAGGTTTCATGGCTTGGAATCCGGGTTGATTTTGGATGATGGGCTATTTTTGCCGATATTTTTGAGGTAAACAGCTAAAAACTGGGTTCCTTTTATAAATTATAGTAGTTTCACCGATTTTTACAAGTAACTAGGCTAAGCGTCTTGTAGATTCGACTTGCTAAGGTTCCAAGAAAATAACAGCTTAGCGCCTGCTGCCAGCGTTAGGGGGATACCGTGCTTCAGATACCCAAACGCTTCATCATGGCTTGAGTTTGGTTGCCGTTGAAATGAATGTCTTATTACATAATACCTAGAAACCAGCTTTTTCTCTTAAACCAACCACCTTATCAAAACCAGCAACTACACTTTCGATTACGGAAACCGCCTGACGCGGGTGGGCTGTCTCAAGGACAACAGTGTCGTAACCTTCTGTTATGCGGGAATTAAAGTAGCGTGTCTGACTCACCGCCCCACACCCAGCGTGAGCCGATGATAAATGTGTATTTGCCGTTTGCAGTCAAAGCATTGGCTCCCGCCAAATGTTTAATAGGGTTTTGTGAGTCAATTCTGACAAAATTGTAATCTATTTGTCACGTTGTTGTTTGCGATGGATTGTTAACATTCCTTCCATGCTCAAATTTTTGTTATGTTTAGTTTTAGTTAGCTTGATGGGTTTAACGCTCACCGGCTGCGCGCAATTTCGGGATAGGCCTTTGAATCCGGCGGAGTCCGCAATGCGTTTGGATACGCGTACATTGACGAATCAGAGGCTTGGGGAATTTATCGAGGGCGTGCTGGGACAAAAAATCGAATGGCCATGTTACGCTTGGAATGTTGATACTTTGAGTTTGGCGGCGATTTTTTATCACCCCGATATGGCGTTGGCGAGCGCCCAAGCCGATAGCGCCGAGGCCGCCAACATCACGGCCGCGCAACGGCCTAACCCTACCATTAATCCTTCTACCAGCTATTTGACGCATATTGCGACTGCCGCCATGCCTTGGTATGCGCTAAGCAACCTTAACCTGCCTATTGAGACCGCCGGTAAACGCGATTTTCGCATGGATAAAGCCAGGCATCTCGCCGAGGCTGCGCGTTTGCGGGTCAAGGATGCGGCTTGGCAGGTGCGCGGGCGGGTGCGTCAGGCTTGGCTGGAAGTATACGCCGCGCAAGAGGCTGAACGCCTGTTGCGCCGGCAATTCGGAATTCAAGAGTCGTTGACCGCAAGGCTGGAACAGCTAGCGTCGGCGGGTGAGATTACTCGGCTCGAAGCCATTCGTTCGCGGCTTGCATTGAACCCGTTGCAACTGAACCTTGACGGGGCAAGAAAAAGATGCTTGGAAAGCCGGGTGATGTTGGCGGTTGCCGTCGGAGTGCCGGTTGATGCCTGGTCGGGGATAGTGTTCGATTTTACCGATCTTTCCAAGCCGCCGACATTGAATGATATTCCGGCGCGGGACTTAAAAGCAATCGCTTTACGGCAGCGTCCCGATGTTCTGGCCGCCTTGGCGGATTATGATGCCGCTCAATCGGCGCTGCAAATCGAAATTGCCAATCAGTATCCCAATATTCAAGCCAATCCCGGTTATGCTTGGGAAGTCGGCGAAAATCTTTGGACCTTGGGCGCGACCATTCAATTACCGGTTATGCATCAAAATCAAGGCTTGATTGCCGAGGCGGAAGCGAAAAGGCGCGAGTTTGCCGTGCGTTTTGAAGCTTTGCAAGTGCGCATTGTTGGGGATGTTGACCGGGCCCATGCCGGGGTAGCCGCGTTAGTCGGCAAATGGTTGGATGCCGAAAAGTTAACGCGGTTGCAGGAAGATAATCTGCGGGCGTCGCAAGCGCAGTTTCGAGCCGGGGAAATCGATCGCCTAGCTGTGTTGGCGGCGGAATTGGAAAGCGCCATCGCCGAACGCGTCCGCTTGGATGTGTTGATCGAAACTCAGCAGGCGCTCAATGGTCTGGAAGACAGTTTGCGTTACCCCCTTGCATCCGTGCTTGGGGTCGAGCTAATCCCCAATTCGGCAATAAGGAAAACGCCTCAATGAGCGCCGGTATGTGGCTACGAAACGCGCTAATAGCATTCTCCAATTCAGCAATAAGGAAAACGCCTCAATGAGCGCCGGTATGTGGTTACGAAACGCGCTAATACCATTTTGCATCTTCTGCCTTAGCGCCGCCGCGCCGGCGGAAGAGCCGGAATTCGCCACCGAAGTGGCCGTGCGGATAGGCAAGATTAGTCGAGCGACTTTACATCGTTACGTCATGGCTTACGGTATGGTTGAGCCGGAACCGGCGATGGCGGGCAAACCCGCGGCCAGTTCGAGAATTTCGTCGCCGGCGGCGGGGATTCTTTCAGAAAGCTATTGTGAGGAAGGTCAAACGGTTAAAAAGGGCGCGCTGCTTTTTGAGCTGGATACCCGCGGCGCGGATGCCTTGATAGCTAAATCTGAAGTGGCCGTGGAATTCGCCCAAAAGAATTTCGAGCGGAAGCGGCAACTCTTCACCAGCGATAACGTTTCGCGCAAACTCTATGATGAAGCGGAACAATGGTTGCAATCCGCGCGCAAGGATTTGCTGATTGCCCGAACCCAGCGCGAGTTATTACGCATTAAGACGCCATTATCCGGCGTGGTGGCGGCTATGCACTTTAAAGCCGGAGAAGCCGTGAGCCAAAATGCGGTATTGGCCGAGGTTATTGCGCTGGAGCGTCTGAATATTGCAATTCGCTTGCCCAGCTCGGAAGCGGCCGTCAGCCGTTTGAGGCAACCGGTGGAAATCAGCGCCGGTTTTACATTGAATATCGCTTCCGACGGGAGTGAAACGGTTTTGCGCGGCAGGGTGACTTTTATTGGTTCTCAGGTCGATCCGCTCACCGATACCGTCTTGGTAAGGGCATCGCTCGGCAGCGGTTCCGGTTTGCGTTCCGGCCAATTCGTCAGTGTTCGTATTCTGGTTGAAGAGCGGCCTGGGCGTTTGGCGGCCCCGATTGAAAGCGTGGTGAATAGGGAAGGGGCAAGTTTTATTGCCTTGGTTGAGGGCGACGAGGCCAAATTAATCAACATTAAGCTAGGGTTGCGGGACGGCCATCTAGTCGAGGTTGAGGGGGGGAATATTCAGGAAGGCATGGCTATCGTGACTTCAGGCGTTTACGGCCTGCCGCCGCGGACGCGAATCCGGGAGGAAAAATAATGCGCGGTGCGTCCGTCGTTTTTCTTTGCGTATCATTGTGTCTGGCCGGCGCTTATGCGGCGCTAGGGATGTCCTCGTCTATCTTCCCGCGGACCAATTTTCCGCGAGTAGTGATTCTTATCGATAATGGCGTGATGCCGGCCAACGAGATGATGGTCACGATTACCCGTCCCGTCGAGGAAGCTATGAAGGATATTCCCGGCGCGCGGACGGTGCGCTCGAAATCCGGCCGCGGTTCGGCCGAGATTAACGTATTTTTCACTTGGGAAACGAATATGCCGCAGGCCGAGCTTTTTGTTCAGGGCCGGTTGGCGGTGGTGCAAAAAAACCTGCCGGCTACGGCGAGCGCGCGGGTGCACCGCTTGACCTTCTCCGCTTTTCCGATAGTCGGTTTAAGCTTGACGGGTTCCGGTTACTCGCTTACCGAGCTTTGGGAAACCGCGCGCTATAGCGTGCAACCGCGTTTGCTGCGCATTCCGGGGGTGGCTCGCGCCGGCATAGTCGGCGGGCGAACGCCGGAATTTCATGTGATCGTCGATCCATTACGTTTGCAAGCCGTGAATCTGAGTCTCAACCAAGTGAGCGATGCGCTGGTAAAAAACAATCTGGTCGCCCCCGCCGGCATGCTGGAGGAAGATTATCAACTTTACCTGACGCTAGTGGATGGGCGCGCGCATGCCTTGGAAGACATAGAAAATCTGACGGTTTCGGTCGCTGGCGGCGTGCATCCGCTTCGCATTAAGGATTTTGCCCGTGTTGAGCGCGCGGAGGAACCGGTTTTCAATATCGTTACCGCGAACGGTGTTGATGCCGTGTTGCTGAATATCTATAGTCAGCCGGACGGCAGCACCTTGGATATCGCCAGTCAATTGCGACAGGAATTGGATGATCTGAAAAAAACCTTGCCGCCGGGCATGCAAGCTTCCGTTTTTTATGATCAATCCTTGTTGGTCGGCGATTCAATGCGTAGTGTTTGGGAGGCTATTGTCCTGGGGCTGATACTGTCCATTGCCATACTTTACGTATTTTTAAAAAATTGGGCGGCGACTTTGATCGCCGCGGCGGTAATCCCTGTCACGGTGTTGATTACGATACTCGCGCTAAGTGTCATGGGGCAGGGGTTTAATCTCATGACGCTGGGCGGAATCGCGGCCGCCATCGGTTTGATTATCGATGACGCCATCGTGGTGGTGGAAGCCATGCATGCCAAACTTCAGCAAGGCGCGGAACGGCAAGGGGCGGTGACGCAAGGATTGTCTGAAATTTTCCGGCCCTTGCTGGCGTCGACATTGACTCCGGTGGTGGTATTCATTCCATTGGCTTTTCTGGATGGCGTCGCCGGCGGCTTTTTCCGCGCCTTGGCATTGACCATGGTCATTTCGTTGCTCAGCTCTCTGGTTTTGGCCGTTCTGCTTATCCCCTCTCTGGCTGTGTGGTGGATGCCGCAAACTCGGCGCTTGGATAGCCAGACCGATAATACCGATACGGTTTTGCTTAACTTGCATACAATCTATGACAGGCTATTACGCACGTCGCTCAAACAGAGCAGAACGGTTTTAGCCGGCTGCGCCTTGATATGGGCAATGGGTTTTTGCTTATACGGAGGTTTGGAAAGCGAGTTTCTTCCGTTTATGGACGAAGGCGGTTTCGTTTTGGATTACCATGCGCCTTGGGGTACTAGTCTGGCTGAAACCGACCGGCAGCTTCGGCAAGCCGAGGACATTCTGCGCGCCGTTCCGGAGTTGGAAAGCAATTCACGGCGCACGGGCGCGATGTTGGGTTTGGGTATTTCGCAAGCCCACGGCGGTGATTTTCTGGTCAAATTAAAATCGAATCGGCAACGGAAAACCAGTGAGGTTATCGCTGAATTGCGTCAACGCCTCAATATCGCCGTACCGGGATTGCATTGGGAATTCGCCGGCATTTTGGGCGATCTAATCGGCGATTTGACCTGGTCGCCGCGGCCAATCGAAATAAAGCTGTTTTCCACGGATGTGGAATGGCTTAAGCAAAAAGCTCCGCTCATTCAAGCCGAACTCGATAAAATCACGGGGGTGGTGGATAGCTTCGACGGTTTGGAAACCACCGGCCCCGCATTAAGCCTGCGCGTGCGTTACAGCGATGCGCAACGCTTTGGCCTTAGCGTTAGTGATGTGGCTACGGCGGTCAATACCGCGATGCTGGGACAAAAAGCCTCTTATGTGTTGGAGGGCGACCGGATTATCAATATTCGGGTAAGAATGAATACGGACGCCACCGGACAGATCGCGAACCTGCGCGAGCTGCCGTTACGTTCATTGGATGGTAGAACGGTTAAGCTCTCGCAAGTGGCGGACTTGGTAACCGAACCCGGTCAATTGGAATTGCACCGGGAAGACCTCAGGCAACTGGTGGCGGTTTCCGCTCGACTGGAAAACCGCGACCTGGGCGGCGCCATGGCGGAAATCAAGGCTAAATTCAGCCAGGATTTGACATTACCGCCGGGGGTATTGGAATTTGGCGGCCTCTTTCAGCAACAGGAAGAGTCTTTCCGTAATTTATTGGTGGTGCTGTCGGCATCTGTATTCTTGGTTTTCACGGTGTTATTGCTTGAATTCAACTCATTTTATGAACCTATCGCCATTGTGTCCGGTTCCTTGCTGGCCTTATGCGGTACGGTGTTCGCCTGGTATCTGACCGGTACGTCCGTGAATATCGTTTCCTTGCTGGGTGCGATCATAGGCATTGGGGTGGTGGCGAAAAACGGCATTCTGATGCTGGATTCGGTAAGGCGCTTTGAGTCGCAAGGGATAGGCCTTGGCGATGCGCTGTCGCTGTCGGGGAGACGGCGATTGCGTCCGGTGTTAATGACCTCGCTGACGGCGGCTTTGGGTCTATTGCCATTAGCCTATGGCATAGGCGCCGGATCGGATATGCTTAAACCTCTGGCTATCGCGGTGATAGGGGCGTTGACGATTTCCGTGTTGCTTTCTCTGATCGCCACGCCCACGCTGTATTTTGTCATGCGTACATTCAAGCAACCCGGTCGTTAATCCATGCGTATTCTGATTATCGAGGATGAAAAGAAAACCGCCGCTTATTTGCAAAAAGGATTGGGCGAGCAAGGCTTTTTGGTCGATATTTGCGCCGATGGCGACGAGGGGGTGTTGCTTGCCGCTTCAATGGACTACGACCTGATTTTGCTTGATGTCATGATGCCGATACGCGACGGCTGGTCTGTGTTGCAAGAGCTGCGGCGGCTGGGTATGCAGACGCCGGTGTTGTTTCTGACCGCTAGAGACTCGGTCGATGATCGGGTAAAAGGCTTGGAATTGGGCGCGGACGATTATCTTGTCAAACCTTTTGCGTTTATTGAATTGCTGGCGCGCATTCGCTCCATTCTTCGGCGCGGCCCGGCGCGGAAAGCGGAAAAAATGGCTCTAGCCGATCTGACGCTCGATCCGGTTCGCCATAAGGCTGTTCGTGACGGCCGGCGCTTGGATTTATCGCCTAAGGAGTTTGCCTTGCTCTTGCTATTTCTACAACGGCCGGGGGAAGTGCTTTCCCGAACCTTGATTGCCGAGCAGGTGTGGGACGTGCATTTCGATAGCGATACCAATATCGTTGATGTGGCGGTGCGACGCTTGCGGGGAAAAATTGATGATCCGTTTTCCATAAAATTGTTGCACACCGTTCGTGGAGTCGGCTATGTGCTCGAAGAACGCTAAGCCCTGGTCGATAACCGTCCGCCTTACTTTTTTTTATATGCTTTCGGCGTCGGTGACCTTGTTTTCAATTGGCTGGTATTTATATTTGGCGCTGGCGGATACCTTTTTCCAGGATAATAGGCTATTTCTAGTCAAAGAGATTCAATTGCTGCATGGCGTGCTGCTTGAGCGGCCGCCGAATCTGCCGCGTTTGGCGGACGAACAAGGCGAAGGGCTGGATTTGCCGGTAGGGCGTTATTATTCCAGAATTTTGGATGACGGCGGGCAAAGCTTGATCGAAACGCCCGGCATGGAATTATTAACCCAATCCATTAGCTTTCCGCCGGCCGCCGATATAACGGCGGCGAATGCCATACTGAGCGAGATTCCCGATGGGCGCACTTTTATGCTGTTGTCCGTGCGGGATAGCGCCGGTTTGCCGCAAACTATCCAAATCGCCCTGGATATAAGTCATGAAGCCGTCCTTTTGGCTAAATTCCAACGTAATTTAATTGCGGCCTTGTGTTTGGGGCTGTTGTTTTCCTGCTTGGCGGCTGTGTTGGTCGCCCGGCGCGGCTTAAATCCTATTGCGGAAATGACGCGCCATGCGGAAGGCATTACGGCAACGTTACTGCATGAACGGCTAGACCCGGCCGATTGGCCGGAGGAATTGTCCGCCTTGGCATTTGCGTTTAATGCAATGTTGATGCGTTTGGGCAAATCTTTTGCTCAACTTAACCAATTTTCCGCCGATTTGGCGCATGAACTGCGTACGCCTATCAATAATCTGATGGGAGAAACCGAGGTGGCCTTGTCTAGGCCGCGAGATGTCGTGGAATATCGCGAAATCCTCGCTTCTAGTTTGGAGGAATACGGGCGGCTATCAAGAACGGTGGAAACCCTTTTGTTTTTAGCCAGGGCCGAGAATACTGAAATACCCTTACGTACGGCAAGATTGGATGGCAGGTTGGAACTTGAGGCGGTACGCGGTTATTATGAAGCCTTGGCCGAGGAAAAAAATATCCGCTTAATTTGCCAAGGCCAGGGCTTTTTGTATGCCGATGCCCAGTTATTCAAGCGTGTGCTGAGTAATCTGTTGTTGAATGCGATTCAGCATACGCAGGCCGGCGGCGAAATTCGGCTAGTAATAGGCTCGACCGAGAAGGGCGCGGCGGAAATTCGCGTGGAAGACGAGGGTTGCGGGATTGCCGCGGAACATTTGCCTAGGTTGTTTGACCGGTTTTATTGCGTGGACCCCGCTCGCTCGGAGCTAGGAACGGGTTTGGGTCTGGCTATCGTTAAATCCATCATGGATTTGCATGGCGGCTCGGTGAGCGTAAGCAGCGAATTGGGAAAAGGCGCTGTGTTTAGTCTGCGTTTCTCAAGTCATGTCGCTTTCTAGGTATTTGGCGGCTGGGCGCGCTGGTTTTTTTCGGCCGGGAGAATTTGCTCGGTTTGGATTTGTTTTGGCTATCGCGGACTTGAGGAATTTTCAACGCACTGTCCGCGCAAGCAAGCGCAACCTACGGTAAAATTATCGTTTACCCATTCATTACCCATCCGAATGTCTAGCTTTGGGCAAATCATTTTGGCTTCCGCTTCTCCGCGCCGCAGCGAATTGCTGCGGCAGATAGGGGTGCCGCATGTGACGTTTCCCGCCGATATCGACGAAACGCCTCTTCCCGGCGAAGCTCCGGCCGATTATGCGTCTAGGTTGGCGGCGGAGAAGTCGGCCGCTGTTTTCGCCTTGCGCGGCGGGGATTTGCCGGTGCTGGCGGCCGATACTTGCGTGGCGCTGGAGAGGGAGATTTTCGGCAAGCCGGAGGACGCCGCGCATGCGCGGGCGATGTTGCGGGCTTTGTCGGGTCGTACGCACCGGGTTTATACCGCCGTTTCCTTGCGCGGCGAGCGGCACGGGCAGGCCTTGAGCGTTAGCGAGGTGAGTTTCCGCGCCTTGAGCGAGGCCGAAATCGACGCCTATTGGCGTTCCGGCGAGCCTGTGGATAAGGCCGGCGGCTATGCGATACAAGGTTTGGCTAGTATATTTATTCAATCGCTAAACGGCAGTTTTTCCGGAGTCATGGGGTTGCCGCTGTTTGAGACCGCGCAATTGTTGCTTGCGCATAATATTCATATTTTTCATGAGTGAAGAAATTCTAATTAATGTTACGCCGCCGGAAACCCGGGTGGCGGTCATCGAGAACGGCGTTTTGCAGGAATTGATTATTGAGCGCATCCGGCAAAAGGGCTTGGTCGGCAATATTTATAAGGGCGAGGTGTGCCGGGTGTTGCCCGGCATGCAGGCCGCTTTTGTGGATATCGGATTGGAGAAGGCGGCGTTTTTGCATTTGTCGGATTTTAACCGGCAGCAATTGGCCGCGGGTTCCGATAATATTGAGCACTATTTGAAGGAAGGCCAGCATTTGGTGGTGCAGGTGACCAAGGACCCTTTGGGTAACAAGGGGGCCAGATTGACCACGGATGTTTCCATTCCGTCGCGTTATCAGGTCTACATGCCTTACGCGGGTAATTCGGGGGTGTCGCAACGCATTGAGTGCGAGGAGGAGCGGCAGCGCTTGCGCAATTGTATAGAGGGGTATTTGCAGACGCAAGCGGTCAGCGGGGGGTTTATCGCCCGTACCGCCGCCGAATGCGTGGACGAGGCGGTGTTGAGTTCGGATATGGCGTTTTTGCACCGCTTGTGGGAATCGATACTCGAAAAAAGCAATACCGCGCCGGTGAAGAGTTTGATTCACGAGGATTTGCCGTTGAGCATACGTACCTTGCGCGATTTGTACAAGGAGGGTATCGAGAAGGTGCGCATTGATTCACGCGAGAATTTTTTGCGTTTGGTGGAATTTGCGGAGACTTTTGTGCCGGAGATTCTGCCGGTGATTGAGCATTATTCCGGCGAGCGGCCTTTGTTCGATATTTATAACGTAGAGGATGAAATCGGCAAGGCATTGGACCGCAAGGTCAAGTTGAAGTCCGGCGGGCATTTGGTGTTCGACCAGACCGAGTCGATGACCACGGTGGACGTGAATACCGGAGGTTATGTCGGCGGCCGCAATTTGGAGGAAACTATTTTCAAAACCAATTTGGAGGCGGCGCAAGCCATTTCCCGGCAGTTACGGTTGCGGAATTTGGGCGGCATTATCATTATCGATTTTATCGATATGCAAAGTAATGATCATAAGAAGCAGGTGTTGCACGCTTTGCAGCGCAATTTGGACAAGGATCACGCCAAGACCAAGATTACCGAGGTATCGGCCTTGGGCTTGGTGGAGATGACGCGCAAGCGGACCCGCGAAAGTTTGGAGCATATTTTATGCGAGCCGTGTTCAACCTGCGGCGGACGTGGGGTGCTGAAGACGCCGGAGTCGATTTGTCTGGAAATATTTAGGGAAATCATTCGGGTGGTCCGTCAATATAATGTAAAACAAATCATGGTGTTGGCTTCGGAGCCGGTCGTGGCGACGCTGTTGGACGAAGAAGCGGACATGTTGGCGGAACTGGAAATGTTTTTAAGCGTGGGCATAAAAATTCGCGCCGAGGCCGGTTATAACCAGGAGCACTACGATGTCGTGCTGCTTTGATGCAACGGTAAGGCGATGGCGCGGATTGTCGGCGCGGCGCGGGTTTTAGGTTTTTGCTGCCTGTTGTTGGCGGCGGCCGGTAATTTGGGCTTGCGCTGGGTGTTGGCCGATTGCGCCGCTTACCGGCCGGCGCTGGAGCAAGCGATTTCCGCGGCCAGCGGTTTGCCGGCGCGAATTGGGGTGTTGCGCGGACGGATGCATCATTTGCAGCCGATGCTGGTGATCGACGATTTGAGTTTAGGCGACCCGGCCGCTCCGGCGATGCGGGTACGGGAAGCGGAACTCGGCGTGTATTTAAGGCGCTGGTTGCTGGGCGGCGATTTCGGCGCGGCGGTATGGGTGCGTTTGCTCGGCGCGGAGATTCGCTTGCTCAGGCTGGCGGACGGCACGCTGACCTTAAAGGGCGCGCCGCCTGACGGCGGGCCGCCCGATTGGTTGCTAAGCGCAAGTAGTTTTCAATTGGCGGACGCGGAACTTTCGGTCGAGGATTTGAGCGCGGCGCAGCGTTCCCTAACCTTGTCAAATTTGAGTTTAGCCTTGCAAAACTTAAGTTCAGGCCACCGTTTGCGTTTAGACGCTGAGTTGCCGCCGGCTTTTGGCGAACGTTTGTCGCTATTGGCGGAGTTGGAGGGCGATTTTCTGGCCGCCGGCGATTTGAACGGCAGGGTTTACGCTCGCGTGACGAATTTGCAGGCCGGGACGCTGCCGGGAGCCGACGGAGCCGGGACGGTTCAGTGGCGGCGCGGGGCTTTGGATGCGGAGGTTTGGAGTGACTGGCGGGGCGGCGAGTTACTGGGTTTGAGCGGGGCGGCGAAGGCGCGCGATTTGGCCTTGAGCGCCGGCGAGGCGGGCGAGGCGGCGTTGGAACAGGTGCAAGCCGGTTTTGGTTGGCGGGCGCAAGTCGGCGGTTGGCGTTTGGGATTATTCGATATCGCGGCCGAGGCCGAGGGCGAACAGTGGCAAGGCGGCGAGTTTTATGCGGGCTCGAGTTCGCCTGGACAGTATGCCGTCTATGTCAAGCAACTGGAACTGGGTTTGCTGATGCGGATGGCCGGTTTGCGGCAAGGCGGCGCTCCGTCTTGGGCGGCGGCCAAGCCGGAGGGGATTTTGCGCGATGCGCGTTTCTGGCTGGCGGACGGCGGCGAACGTTATGCAGGCAGCGGTTCGCTCAGACAGGGGCATAACGCCGTGTATGCGGCTTGGCCGGCATTGGCTAATTTTAACGCCGATTTCAGTCTGACCGAGCAGGAAGGCGCGCTGGCCTTGCTGAACTCCGATTTAGGGGTAGACGCGCCGGGGATTTTTAGGCAGCCATTGTCGTTTAGCCGCTTGGATGGTGTGTTAGGATGGCGGCGGCGCCAGGACGAGTGGCGAATCATGGGCCGTAATCTGCAATTGGCGGTCGCCGATTTTACTACCCGTTCGGATTTTAATTTGGTTTTGGGGCAGAGCGCCCCGGATTTGGATTTGCGGGGACAGATAGAGGGATTCAAGGACCTTAGCCGCGTTCCCTTTTATTTGCCGGCCAAGATTATGCGAGCCGACGCGCTGGATTGGATGGATCATGTGTTTGTTTCCGGCGGTTTGAAGCGCGGGGATTTTGTGGTGCGGGGCGATCCGAGCCGGATTCCGTTTGATCAGGGCGAAGGGCGTTTCGATATTTTGTTGGCGGTGGAGGATGTCCAGCTGCATTTTAACCCTGAGTGGCCGGATATCGAACATATTCAGGCCGATGTTCATTTTCTAGGGCCGGATTTGCATGTTTACGCTTCCGCCGGCGCTAGCGGACAGTTGGCGGTCCAGCAGGCGTGGGTGACGGTTCCGGATTTAATGCGCGGGGAGCGGGTGTTGGTGCGCGGCCGTTTGGATACTCCGTTGCGGGCGGCGGTCGATTATTTGCTGCGGACGCCCTTGCGCCCGAAGGCGGAGCCGGCGGCGAGCGGGTTGCGTCTTGGCGGCGAATGCCGGATATGGATGGATCTGGATGTGCCTTTTGATATCCGAATTCCGCCGCGCGCGCGGGTCAGGGCGCAATTCGCGGGGGCGGAGGCGTTGGTGGCCGCCGCGGATTTACCTATTACTGAAATTCAAGGCGCAATGTATTTTACGGAAAACGGCGTTGACAGCGAGGGCTTGACCGCTAAAATTTTTGGGCGGCCGGTGCAGGCGCGCTTAAGTAACACGGCCGACGCCATGCGTTTGGAGGCGGCCGGGACTGTGGATATGCCGGGATTGGTCAAGCAGTTTGCGTATTTGGATAACGTGATCGCCAGCGGGGAATTCGCCTACCGCGCGCTATACGAGGCGCCGGACGAACCGAAGCGGCCGGCGACGTTGAGCGTGGAAAGCAATTTGCGCGGTTTGAAACTGGAAGGCGAGGATTATTTGAGCAAGAGCGCCGATCAGGAACGGGCGTTCAAGTTGTTTTTATCCTTTGAGGATAATTCCAAGCTGCCTATCCGTTTGAGCTACGGGGCCGAGTTGCAGGCGGCTTTGGTGGTGGATACCGCGCAAGACCGGTTATATTCGGTGGATGGGGTGTTAGGCGGCGGCGAGGCGCATCCTTTGGCGGAGCCGGGATTGAGTTTGACGCTGAGGCGACCGGAATTTAAGTTGGCCTCCGCGTTCGCGGGTTTTAGTCAGCGCGACCCGCGTTGGCCTCCGTTGCGCCGGTTTAGCCTAGACACGGAACAATTGAATTGGAGCGGCCGGTTGTTGGGGCCGGTGCATTTTGGTTTGCGCCGGGACGGGCAAGTTTGGCGCGCCGAGGTGGATAGCGCCTTTGCCAAAGGGGTGGCGACGGTGCCCGAGCAGTTGAGCGGTAATCAACCTATCGCTTTGGAGATGCAAAGTTTGAATCTGTCCGCGCTAGCGGGTTTGGATTTGGGTGAAGCCGAGGAAGCATTCACCGGTCTGCCTACCGTGCAGGCGGAAAGTAAGCAGTTGTTGTGGCGCGGCGTGAATTTGGGCAAGCTGAGTTTGCAATCGGAACGCCTGGATAAAGGGGTGCATTTTCATCGGATCAAAATATCGGGGCCGGGCCGGGAATTAAATTTCACCGGTGATTGGGTGAAGCAGGCGCAGGGGGCGACCACTTTGTTGGACGGTGAGGCGCGGATTCAGCATTTCGGCCAGTTGTTGGCGGATTTGGGTTTTACTCAGGATTTGCGCGAGACGCAAGCCGAACTTCATTTCACCGGCGGTTGGGAGGCGGCTCCGTATCAATTTTCGCTGGGTAAATTGAATGGGCAGTTGCATGTCAATTTAAGCAATGGCGGAATCGCCAGTATTGAACCGGGAGTGGGGCGTTTGCTGGGTTTGATTTCGATGGAGCAATGGGCGAAACGCTTGAGTTTGGATTTTAGCGATGTTTATCGCCAGGGTTTGGCCTTTGACGCGGTTAGCGGAGACGTGCGGATTACCAATGGGGTGGCGTATACCGATAATTTGTTGATTGATGCGGTTTCCGCCAAGATGTCTGTGCTGGGGTCGGCGAATTTGACGGAAAAAACCCTGGAGCAACGGGTGGTGGTGGCGCCCAAGAGTTCCGATGCCTTGCCGATAGCTGGTACAATTGTGGATGGATTGGCTGAAATTATCACTAATACGGTGAGCGGGGATTACAAGGAAGGATTTTTTTTCGGTTCCGAATATAGGTTGAGCGGGCGCTGGGGTGATATTCAGGTCACTCGGGTCAACGAGCAGGATGGTTTGGTAAACCGCACGTGGCGCGGTTTGACCGATTTCGGTTGGTTGAAGTAGCCGGGAACGCATCGTTATTTTTTGAGATGCGAAAATAGGTTCTTTATTAACAATAACAAAATTAACAATAACAAAAAGAAGATTTGCTTATGACATTATGCGCCGCCATTCAAATGGCTTCAGGCCCTCAAGTGAGCGCCAATTTGCTGGAAGCTGAAAAATTAATCGCCGAAGCCGCAAAGGCCGGCGCGCGCTTGATTGCGTTGCCGGAAAATTTCGCGATTATGGGTTTACACGAATTAGATAAGGTTAAGGTTGGCGAAACCGAGAGCGGCGGCGGGCCAATTCAGGATTTTTTAGCGCAAGCGGCTAGAAAATATGGCGTTTGGCTGGTGGGCGGCACGATTCCGTTGCTGGGCGAGAATCCGAATAAAGTGCGGGCGGCGTGTTTGGTGTTTAACGAGCGCGGCGACCGGGTGGCGCGTTATGACAAGGTGCATTTGTTCGATGTCAGCGTGCCTGACGGCGGCGAGGAATACCGGGAATCGGATTCCGTCGAGGCGGGAGTCGAGCCTTGCGTATTGGATAGTCCGGTCGGCAGGCTGGGTGTGGCCGTGTGTTATGATTTGCGCTTTCCGGAGTTTTTCCGCGCCATGAGTACCGCTCAAGGCCTGGACGTGTTGGTCATTCCTTCCGCGTTTACCGCCAAAACCGGGGCGGCGCATTGGGAGGTGCTGTTGCGGGCGCGCGCCATCGAGAATTTGTGTTACGTCATTGCCCCGAATCAGGGCGGATTTCATAAAAATGGCCGTCAAACCTATGGCCATAGCATGATCGTCGATCCTTGGGGCGTGGTGTTGGATTGTTATAAAACCGGGTCCGGTTTTGTGCTGGCCGGTGTTGATATGATACGTTTGGAGAAAACCCGCGCTTCGTTTCCGGTGTTGCGGCACCGGCGTTTTTAACGCGGCGGCGGGCTGATTCCGGGAGTGAGGGAGATGAAGTTTTTTTGCCGTCCGGCTGGGTTAATCGCCTGCGTGAGCGTACTCGCGGGCGCTTGCGGCGCGCCGCCGGATAAATATCGAGATATCAAGCATTTGGAGTTGCCGCCAACCTTGGCCGTGGAGCATAAAAACATCGGCCAGACTCAGGCCGAGCCGGCCGAAAAAGAGGCGGCCGATGCGGGCGGGCTGGGTCCGAACAGCGATTTGCAGCGTTTGATTTATCTCGGCGGGGATAAGGACAAGCCGGAATTGCTGTTAAAAACCGGGTTCGAGCGTTCCTGGGATTTAGTGGAGCGCGGCTTGAACCGGATGGGCTTGGATATTATCGAGAAAAACCGCGAAAAAGGGGTGTACCGGGTGCGCTATATTCCGGAGGAATCCGTCAAATCGAGTGGTTTGTTCGCCGATATCAACAGTTATTTAAGCGGCAAGGGTGAGGAGGAGTATACGTTGACGGTGGACAAGGAGCAAAAGATTACCGGCGTGCACGTGAAAAAAACCGAGTCGGGAGCGGAGGATAAAAACGATTTTTCCGCTAATTTGATCAAAGCCTTGCGGCAGTCGATCATTGTCGCCTTGTCGCGTTAGAACGTCGCTCGCGGCATTAGGGTCGCCGCCAATCCCCGGATTGGCCGCCGCTTTTGCCGAGCAGGCGGATGGACTCCATGCTCATGCCGCGGTCAACCGCCTTGCACATGTCGTAAATGGTCAATAGCGTTATCTGCGCGGCGCACAAGGCTTCCATTTCCACGCCGGTGCGGCCGTGGGTTTTTACCGTGGTTTCGCAGCGCACGCGGTTGTGTTCCGGTTGCGGTTGCAGGGTTATTTCTACTTGGCTGAGCGGCAATGGGTGGCACAACGGGATCAGGTCGGCGGTTTTTTTGCTGGCCATGATGCCTGCGATGCGCGCTACCGCCAGCACGTCGCCTTTTTGATGTTTACCGGCCAGGATGAGGTCCAGCGTGGCCGGTTGCATGGTGATGTATCCTTCGGCCACCGCTACCCGCTCGGTGACGGCCTTAAGGCCGATATCCACCATGCGGGCTTCGCCGGCGGCGTTGAAATGGGTGAGGGCGGTTGGCATGCGGCGTCGGTTGCAAGGTCAGCTTAAGGGCGGGGTTTATTATAATTTAGGTTATGCTGATGTCGATACATATACTTTATTTCGCCAGCCTCAGGGAAAGTCTGGGCCGCGGCGAGGACGAATACCGGGGCGCGACCCCGGTGACCGCCGAGGCGCTGTGGGAGCGCTTTAATCCGGAAACGCCGCCGCCGGTGAACTTGCTGGCGGCCATCAACCAGCAGTACGCGGCTTTGGATAGTTTGGCGCGGGACGGCGACGAGGTGGCTTTTTTTCCGCCGGTGACGGGGGGTTAGGCATGCGGGCGCTTTTGTTTGACGCCGGGTTCGATCCGTGGCGGATTATGGCTGATTATCAAGCCGAACGTTCCGGTTTGAATGGTAAGTACGGTGCGTTGAGCGTGTTTGTCGGGTCCATGCGCGATTTCAATTTGGGTGATGAAGTACAGGCGATGCATCTGGAGCATTACCCCGGCATGACCGAGGCGCAATTGGAGTTGATTTGCCGGGAGGCGGCCGAGCGTTGGCCATTGCTGGATGCGTTGGTCGCGCACCGGGTCGGCGCCGTCGCGCCGGGCGAGGCGATCGTGTTGGCGGCGGCATGGGCGGAGCAGCGCGGCGATGCGTGCGATGCCTGCCGTTATATCGTGGAGGGCTTGAAAAGCCGGGCGCCGTTTTGGAAGCGCGAGGTATTGCGCGGCGGCGGTAGCCGTTGGGTAGCCGGCAATAGCGATGGCTACCGTAAATAAATAGGCGTCAACGGAATTGTCCGGCCTTTAGATAGAATTCGTCTAGATTAACAATGAATTGGT
>CAIYSZ010000039.1 GCA_903928965.1 uncultured Pseudomonadota bacterium | reverse complement strand
GGACGAAGCCCTGCGCATTTTCCAAAACGAAGTATTGCCTGCCTTTGAGCAACTCGGCGCTGTGCGCGAAAAAGCCGTCACCCTGGGAAAAATCGCCGACATCCTGCAAGCCCGCGGCCAACTGGACGAAGCACTGCGCATCCGCCGCGAGGATGAGCTGCCGGTCTACGAGCAACTCGGCGATGTGCGCGAAAAAGCCGTCACCATGGGAAAAATCGCCGACATCCTGCAAGCCCGCGGCCAACTGGACGAGGCCCTGCGCATTTTCCAAAACGAAGTATTGCCTGCCTTTGAGCAACTCGGCGCTGTGCGCGAAAAAGCCGTCACCCTGGGAAGAATCGCCGACATCCTGCAAGCCCGCGACCAACTGGAAGAGGCCCTGCGCATCCGCCGCGAGGATGAACTGCCGGTCTACGAGCAACTCGGCGCTGTGCGCGAAAAAGCCGTCACCATGGGAAAAATCGCCGACATCTTGCAAGCCCGCGGCCAACTGGACGAAGCCCTGCGCATTTTCCAAAACGAAGTATTGCCTGCCTTTGAGCAACTCGGCGATGTGCGCGCCAAAGCAGTGACCATGGGAAAAATCGCCGACATCGTGCAAGCCCGCGGCCAACTGGACGAAGCCCTGCGCATCCGCCGTGAGGATCAACTGCCGGTCTTCGAGCAACTCGGCGATGTGCGCGAAAAAGCCGTCACCCTGGGAAGAATCGCCGACATCCTGCAAGCCCGCAGCCAACTGGACGAAGCCCTGCGCATCCGCCGCGAGGATGAACTGCCGGTCTACGAGCAACTCGGCGATGTGAGATCCAAAGCCTTGACCATGGGACAAATCGCCGACATCCTGCAAGCCCGCGGCCAGCTCGACGAAGCCCTGCGCATCCGCCGCGAGGATGAACTGCCGGTCTACGAGCAACTCGGCGATGTGAGATCCAAAGCCTTGACCCTGGAAAAAATCGCCTACATCCTGCAAGCCCAAGGCCAGCTCAACGAGGCTTTGCGCATTTTTGAACAAGACACCCTTCCGGTCTACGAGCAACTCGGCGACGCGCGGTCTTTTCTAGTTGGTCAAGTAAATCTGGCGCTATTACTGCTTGAAATCGACCCCGCCAGCAACGCAGAACGCATAACCGAACTATTATTCACCGCGCTAGACTCAGCCCAACGCATGCAAATCCCGGAAGCCGCGCAAATAGCATCCATGTTGCAACAACTAGGCTTGCTGGAATAGCCATAAACTCCCGCCCAATTCCAAAAAAGGCTCCAAGACCAAACCGCGACAAACGAAGCAGCCGGCCAACCACCCGAGGCCTTGGTGGCCGGGGACGGTTGGCGGGGGTATGGGAGGCATGGATGCCGACCTAAGCCTACACGGACGTATTCACGGCGTCCCCCGCTGGCCGTCCCCGGCCGCCAAGGCCGTCTTAAAACCAACAGCCTCCACCCTAAATACCGCAACAGCCTCAATACAGCAACAGCCTCGCCTAGCGCATAAAAACACCAAGCCAGCATAACCGGCATAAGCACAGCAGCCCCACCCCCACCTTAACCACCTGTTTTTAAAATCCAATATTTGAGCCGTTTGAATAAACTGGTATAATAACCCCCACCACTAAGCCCTCGTCGCGCGCGAGGGCTTTTTGTTTAGTCTGTTTCTTTGAGGTAAGCTACACCGGCATGGCGCAAAAACTTTATATACAAACCAACGGCTGTCAAATGAACGAATACGATTCCGCCAAAATGCGCGACGTATTGCAAGCCTCCCACGGCTTGGAAATGACCGAAATCCCGGAACAAGCAGACGTGCTGCTGCTCAACACCTGCTCCATCCGCGAACGCGCCCAGGAAAAAGTCTTCTCCACCGTTGGCCGCTGGAAAAAAATCAAAGATAAACGCCCGCACGTCATCATCGGCGTCGGCGGCTGCGTCGCCAGCCAAGAGGGCGAGGCCCTGCAACAACGCGCGCCCTACGTAGACATGGTATTCGGCCCGCAAACCCTGCACCGCCTGCCGGAACTGCTAAACCAAGCCCGCGGCGGCCATAAACACGTCATCGACATCGCCTTCCCGGAAATAGAAAAATTCGACAACCTGCCTGAACCCCGCGCCGAAGGCCCCAAGGCCTACGTCTCGGTCATGGAAGGTTGCAGCAAATACTGCACCTACTGCGTGGTGCCGTACACGCGCGGCGAGGAAATCAGCCGCCCGCTGCAAGACATCATCAACGAAATCAACACCCTAGCCCAACAAGGCGTGCGCGAGATCAATCTGCTCGGCCAAAACGTCAACGCCTACCGCGGTCCGGGGCCGGACGGCTACAACGTCGATTTCTCCCTGCTGCTGCACGCCGTCGCCGCCGTGGACGGCATAGACCGCATCCGCTTCACCACCAGCCACCCGCTGGAATTCAGCGACGCCATCATCGCCGCCTTCGCCGACATCCCCAAACTGGTCAACCACCTGCACCTCCCGGTGCAAAGCGGCAGCAACGCCATACTGGCCCGCATGAAACGCGGCCATAAACGCGAAGACTACCTGGAAATCATCCGCAAAGTCAAACTAGCGCGCCCCGGCATCAGCCTGTCCTCGGATTTTATCATCGGCTTCCCCGGCGAAACCGAACAAGATTTTCAAGACACCCTGGACTTAATCGATCAAGTCGGCTTTGAATTCTCCTACAGCTTCATCTTCAGCCCGCGCCCCGGCACCCCGGCCGCCGATTACCCGGACGGCGTGAGTCTTGAAGAAAAGGAACGCCGCCTGCAGATTGTGCAAGCGCGCCTGAACGCCAACCACCAAGCCGTCTCGCAAACCATGGTCGGCAGCGTGCAACGCATACTGGTGGAAGGCCCGTCCAAGAAAAACCCGCTGCTGCTGACCGGCCGCACCGAAAACAACCGGGCGGTCATTTTCGCCGGCCACCAGCGCCTGGTTGGACAATTCGTCGACATTTTAATCACCGAAGCCATGCCTAACTCCCTGCGCGGACGCGTGGCGGCTTCCAACAACCCGGAACCGGTTAGCCAATACGCCTAGTGACCACCGCCATCGCTTTGTTTTCAGAAGAACTCACCCTGTTCCCGGCGGATAACCAGCGCTTGGCCCAGGTTTGCGGCCAATTGGACTGCCATTTGCGCCAGATCGAACAAAGGCTGGGGGTGGAAATCGCCAATCGCGGCAACCGCTTCGAACTGTCCGGCGACGAAGCGGCGGTCAAATCCGCGCACGCCGTCATGCGCAAACTGTTCGAGATGTCAGCGTCCGAGGAAATCACCCCGGAGCAAGTGCATCTCACCCTACAGCAAGCCAATATCGAACAACTGCTGCTGCCGCACGCCGTCCAAGCCGCGCCGCAAATCGGCATCAAAACCAAGCGCGGCGTCATCAAGGGACGCGGCTTCAACCAGCAAGAATACCTGCGCAAAATCCTCAGCCACGACATCAACTTCGGCGTCGGCCCCGCCGGCACCGGCAAAACCTACCTGGCCGTGGCCTGCGCGGTGGAAGCCCTGCAAAACGAAACCGTGCGGCGCATCATTTTAGTACGGCCGGCGGTGGAAGCCGGCGAAAAACTCGGCTTCCTGCCCGGAGACATGGCGCAAAAAGTAGACCCCTACCTGCGCCCGCTCTACGATGCGCTATATGAAATGCTTGGCTTTGAGCGAGTGGAAAAACTTCTTGAAAAAAGCGTCATTGAAGTAGCCCCGCTGGCCTTCATGCGCGGCCGCACCTTGAACGACTCGTTTATCATTCTAGACGAAGCGCAAAATACCACCATGGAACAAATCAAAATGTTTCTCACCAGGGTCGGCTTCGGTTCCACCGCCGTCATCACCGGCGACATCACCCAAATCGACTTGCCGTCCGAAAAAATGTCCGGCCTCAAGCACGTGCTCAAAGTATTACAAGATGTAGAAGGCATCAGCTTCACCTTTTTCGGCGTCCGCGACGTGGTGCGCCACCCCTTGGTGCAGCGCATCGTCGCCGCCTACGATGCTTACGAACAACAACACGGCAAACCGGTATGAGCATTCTAGATTTGCAAATAGCCTGCGATGATCCGCATCCGGACGCCGAGGCGTTTCAAACCTGGGTCGACGCCGCGCTGGCCGGCCGCCGCAATCCGGAAACCGAACTGACCATCCGTGTGGTAGACAGCGCCGAAAGCGCGGAATTGAATGAACGCTACCGCGGCAAAAACGGGCCCACCAACGTATTGAGCTTTCCATTTGAAGCGCCGCCGGAAACGCCCCTGGATCTCATCGGCGATCTGGTCATTTGCGCGCCGGTCATCGCCGCCGAAGCGGCGGAGCAAGACAAAACCGCCGCCGCGCATTGGGCGCATATCACCGTACACGGCGTACTGCACCTGCTCGGCTACGACCATGTGGACGAAGCCGAGGCCGAGTTGATGGAAACGCTTGAAGTTGCTATCTTAAGCCGACTAAATATAGCCAACCCCTATCAAGAGAACTCGCCATGAGCGACGGAAAACCGCCAAATAATCACAGCTCCCCGCACCCGCGCGGCTTTCTGGAGCGCATCAGTTATTTTCTGACCGGCGAACCGCAAGACCTGGACGATATTCTGGAAATCCTGCGCGATTCGCAAGAAAAACACCTGCTTGACGCCGAAGCCCTCACCATGATGGAAGGCGTCATGCGCATTTCTCAAATGCGGGTGCGCGACATCATGATCCCGCGCTCGCAAATGATAGTGGCCCAGCGGGAACAAACCCTAGAAGAAATCCTGCCCCTGGTCGTGGATCACGCCCATTCCCGCTTTCCGGTCATCGCCGACGATCGCAGCAAAGTCGTCGGCGTATTGCTGGCCAAGGACTTGCTAGCGCACATTACCCGCGACAACACGCAAACCGTGGAGCAAATCATGCGCCCGGTCAGCGTGGTGCCGGAAAGCAAACGCCTCAACGTACTGCTGCGCGACTTCCGCACCACGCGCCATCACATGGCCATCGTGGTGGACGAATACGGCAACGCCGCCGGGCTGATCACCATTGAGGACATACTGGAACGCATCGTCGGCAAAATCGAGGACGAACACGACGAAGAAGACTCCCCGACCCAATACATACTAGCGCTGGCGGATAACGAATTCCAAGTCAAGGGCCTGACGCCGATAGAAGAATTCAACGCCTATTTTTCCGCCGAACTGGAAGACGACGACTGCGACACCATAGGCGGCCTAGTGGTGCGGATTCTGGAACACCTGCCCAAGCGCGGAGAAAAACTAGACATCGGCAAATTCAGTTTTGAAGTCATGCGCGCCGACAGCCGCCGCGTACATTGGCTAAGGCTCAAAATCAAATAAACCCGGCCGCGCATGCGCATATTGTTCATTCACCAAAACTTTCCCGCGCAATTCAAGCACCTGGCGCCGGCCTTAATCGCACAGGGCCATCAGGTCGCCACCTTGACCATCAACCCGGACCTCGGCGCGGAGTGGCAAGGCGTGCAAGTGTTCAAATACCAACCCGCGCGCGGCAGCACCCCTAACATCCATCCCTGGGTGATAGACTTCGAGACCAAGATCATCCGCGGCGAAGCCGCGTTCCGCGCCGCCTGCAACCTAAACCAACTAGGCTATCGCCCGGACTTGATCATCGCCCACCCCGGCTGGGGCGAAAGCCTGTTTCTAAAAGAAGTATGGCCCAAGGTCAAACTGGCCATTTACTGCGAGTTTTATTACATACTCAACAACGGCGACGTAGACTTCGACCCGGAATTTTACGACCCCGACCCCGGCGAAGCCTGCCGCCTGCAAATCAAAAACATCAACAACCTGATACACTTTCCGCTGGCCGACGCCGGCTTGTCGCCCACCTGGTGGCAAGCCAGCACCTTCCCGCCACCGTTTCGCGAACAGATTACCGTCATTCACGATGGCATAGACACTCAAGCCATCACCCCGAATCCGGGCATCACCATCACCCTGGACACCGGGCTCACCTTAAGCCGCGAGGACGAAGTAATCACCTATGTGTCGCGCAACCTAGAACCCTACCGCGGCTTCCACATCTTCATGCGCGCGCTGCCGCGCCTGTTGCGTGAACGGCCTAAAGCCCGCGTGCTCATCATCGGCCACCACGACGTCAGCTACGGCGCCCGCCCGGCCTACGGCCGCACCTGGAAACAAATCTTGATCGACGAAATTTCCCCGCGCATCAACCCTGAAGACTGGTCGCGGGTGCATTTTCTCGGCAGCCTGACCTACCCGCATTTTATCGCGGTATTGCAATTATCCCGCGTGCACGTCTACCTGACCTACCCCTTCGTGCTTGGCTGGAGCCTGCTTGAGGCCATGAGCGCCGGCTGCGCCATCGTCGCCAGCGACACCCAACCCCTGCACGAAGCCATCAAACACGACGAAACCGGCCGCCTAGTCGATTTTTTTGACATACACGGGTTGGTGGACGACATCACATTATTGCTAGACGACCCCGCCCTGCGCCAAAGACTAGGCGCCAACGCCCGCGACTTCGCCAGAGCGCATTACGATCTGCGCTCCGTCTGTCTGCCCAGGCAACTGGCCTGGGTAAATGACTTGCTGGCCGAGACCAAATAAAAAGCGCAACTTTAACCCAGGCAAGCCATGCATTAATCCGGCCTTAGCCCTGATGCTCCAGCCTAGCCGCCTGCTCGGCCTCCCACTTCTTACGGGTTTCGCATTTCTCCTTGCAAATGCAATTGCCCGTGCCGCCGCAAGAACCCTTAATCGCCTTGCGGCCGAATATGACGCCCACCGCCATCAGGCCGATAACCGCCGCCATGGCTAAAAATGTAATCAAAAAGTACAACATAAGAACCTCCTAACGTTTTCCGGAACCGCCGGCAGCAACACGTGTTTTGATTATATAGGGAATAAAATAAATCCCTAGAAAAATAAAAAACTTAACATTTAAAGCTGAAACAAGCTTTACCGCACCATTCACTAAAGGCCTTGGCGGCCGGGGAGCTATTGGCGGGGGTGTGGGAGGCATGGATGCCGACCCCAAGCCTCCACGGATGGATTCACGGCGCTCCCCGCCAATAGCTCCCCGGCCGCCAAGGCCGCTTTATTGCCAACAACCATTCACTTTGCTAGCGCGATTGACCCAACTTAAGCCTACGCCCCTAAAAAAAACGAGGCGGCATTCTAAAAGAATGCGCCTCGTTCCATTGCGGCGAAAAAAAGCCTAGCCGCCGAAGTCGTCCAGATAAATGTTTTCCGGATCCACGCCGTTGTCGATCAACATCTTGATCACCGACGTGTTCATGATAGGCGGACCGCACAAATAATACTCGCAGTCCTCCGGATTCGGATGCTTGCTGATGAATTCAGCGAACAACACATTATGGATGAAACCGGTATAACCGGTCCAATTATCCTCCGGCAACGGCTCGGACAAGGCCACATGCCACTCAAAATTGTCGTTTTCGCGCGCCAGCATGTCGAAATCTTCCACATAGAACATTTCGCGCTTGCTGCGGGCGCCGTACCAGAACGTCATTTTACGTTTCGATTTCAGGCGGCGCAACTGATCGAAAATGTGCGACCGCATCGGCGCCATACCCGCGCCGCCGCCGACAAACACCATTTCGTTATCGGTTTCCTTGGCAAAGAACTCACCATACGGACCCGACACGTATACTTGATCGCCCGGTTTCAGGTTAAAAATGAAGGACGACATAATGCCCGGCGGAGTGCCTTCCGGCGCGCGTGGCGGCGGGGTGGCAATCCGTACGTTCAACATGATTTCCTTCTCTTCCGGGTAGGAGGCCATGGAATAAGCGCGCAAGGTAGGCTCCTTCACCTCGGACACATAGCGCCACAGATTAAACTTATCCCAGTCCTCGCGGTATTCCTCGGCCACGTCAAAGTCGGCGTAACGGGAAACGTGCGGCGGACATTCGATTTGAATATACCCCCCCGCGCGGTAATCAATGTGCTCGCCTTCCGGCAACTCCAACACCAACTCCTTGATGAAAGTAGCCACGTTATTATTGGACTTGACCGTGCACAACCATTTTTTGACGCCGAAAACGCTGTCCTCAACCTCAATGTCCATGTTTTGCTTGACCGACACTTGGCAGGCCAGACGTTCGCCGTGCGCCGCTTCGCGTTTGCTGATGTGCGAAAGCTCGGTCGGCAAAATATCCCCGCCGCCGCTCAGCACCTTCACCTTGCATTGGCCGCAAGTGCCGCCGCCGCCGCAGGCGGAAGAAACGAATAATTGACTGTCCGCCAGCGCGGTCAACAACTTGGAGCCAACCGGTACATGGAGTTTCCGCTCATGATTGATCAGAATTTCCACGTCCCCGGACGCCACCAGCTTATTTTTCGCGCCGATGATCATAAACACCAGCGCGATCACGATAGCCGTGAAGAATATTACACCTAATGCAATTTCCAGCATTACGATACCCTATAATTGAATTCCAGAAAACGCCATAAAGCCTAAGGACATCAAGCCGGCGGTAATGAACGTGATACCCAAGCCTTGCAAAGCCGCGGGAATATCGCTGTATTTCAGTTTCTCGCGCACGCCGGCCATCACCGTGATCGCCAACGCCCAGCCGAAACCGCTGCCCACGCCGTAAACCACGCTTTCGCCGAAGTTATAGTCGCGCTCAATCATGAACAAACTGCCGGCCAAAATGGCGCAGTTCACGGTGATCAACGGCAGGAATATACCCAAGGCCTGATACAAGGCCGGCACAAACTTGTCCAAAAACATTTCCAGAATTTGCACAATGGCCGCGATCATGCCGATACAGCTCAACAGACTCAAAAAGCTCAAGTCCACGCCGGTGACGCCCAGCCATTTCAAGGCGTCTTCCTTCAACAGGGTTTGGTAAATAAAATTATTCGCCGGGACGGTCAGGGTTTGCACCACCATCACCGCGACGCCAAGACCCATCGCCGTGGAAATCTTCTTGGACACCGCCAAAAAGGTGCACATGCCCAAAAAGAAGGACAGCGCCAGGTTCTCTATGAATACCGCTTTAATGAATAAACTGATATAGGCTTCCATTAGTGATGCCCTCCTTCCAGACCGTGTGAAAACGGCAAGATTTTGAACTCATTGTGCTCGATCTGTTTCGGTTTCCACGTCCGGAAACCCCAAATAATCAGACCGATAATAAAAAACGCGCTCGGCGGCAACAACATCAAGCCATTCGGCACGTACCAACCGCCGTCCTTCATCAACGGCAATACTTCAAAGCCCAACAATTTGCCGGAACCCAGAGTTTCGCGCACCAACGCCACCATAATCAAAATCAAGCTATAGCCCAAGCCGTTGCCGATACCGTCCAAAAAGCTTTGCCACGGCGGATTTTTCATGGCATACGCCTCGGCGCGGCCCATCACGATACAGTTAGTGATGATCAAACCGACGAACACCGACAGTTTTTTACTCACGTCGAACGCGAACGCCCGCAACAACTGATCCACAACGATCACCAACGAAGCGATGATGATCATTTGCACGATGATGCGGATGCTGCCCGGCGTATGCTGCCGTACAAAACTGATCGCCGCGCTGGAACAGGCGGTGACCGAAGTCAGCGCCAAGGCCATGATCAGCGAAGTGGACATTTGCGAAGTTACCGCCAAGGCCGAGCATACCCCTAACACCTGCAAGGTAATCGGGTTATTATCGACCAAGGGCTCGAATAACACTTTTTTGGTTTCTTTATCCATGACGATACCTCTTAACCGTTGGTTCTAAATTTATTCAGATAAGTCAGGAAGCCTTCCGGACCCATCCAATACTGGATTAGATTGCTCACGCCGCGGCTGGTCAAGGTAGCGCCGGCTAGGCCGTCAACTTTGTACACCGCGTCGGGGCGGCTTTCGTCGACGCCGCCTTTCACCAGCGCCAATGCCACATCGCCCTTGTCGGAATAGACTTTTTTACCTTTCCACAATGCGCGCCAATGCGGATTCACCACCTCGCCGCCCAGACCCGGAGTTTCCGCCTGATCGTACAAGTTGATGCTTTGCACGGTTTGCCCGTCCGGCTCCAGGGAAATGAAACCATACATGGTGGACCACAAGCCGTAACCATTGATAGGCAAAATAATGGACTGCAACTGGTCGCCGTCCTTCACGAAATACACTTTCGCATACTTGGCTTTCACCCGGATGCTGGCAATATCCTTTTCAGGCGGAATCGCCACGCTTAACGCAGGGTCCTTGGCGGCCTTGCGCTGATCGTACTCGTCCACGTTGATGCCTTCAGCATAATCGCCTGTTTCCAGGTCGACCAATTTACTTTCAATGCGTTCCTTGAAGGTTTTGTCGATGTCCACATCGTTTTCGAGCAAACCGGCCACGTCAAGAATGTTTCTCTTCATGTCCAGCGCTTTGTTGTGCGCTTGCAACGGCCGCAACGCGACGGTGGCGATGGACACCAACACCGCGCAGACCAAGCACAAGGCCAACGCCACATTAATGGTTTTCTCCAGGCTGTCGTTGCTCAACGCCAGAATTTTGTCGCAATGCGCCCTGAACTGCTGATAATACTTATTCAGCTGTTCGTTTAAATTTGCTGTTTTATTTTCCGCGTTAGCCATGACGTTTAATCCTTCTTCTGATATTCGCTTGAATCACAAAATAATCGATCAAGGGCGCAAACATGTTCGAGAACAGAATGGCCAACATCACACCTTCCGGGAACGCCGGGTTGATGACGCGAATAATGATAATCATCACCCCGATCATGCCGCCGTATATCCATCTGCCGGTATCGGTATTCGCCGCGGACACCGGATCGGTGGCCATATACACGGTGCCGAACATAAAGCCGCCCAACACTAAATGCCAATACCAGGGGATTGCGAACATCGGGTTGGTGTCGCTGCCGATCACGTTTAACAAGGTGGAAGAAGCAATCATGCCGATCAACACGCCGCCCATGATGCGGTAAGAAGCCACCCGCGTATATAACAGAAAAGCCGCGCCCAGCAAGCATGCCAAGGTCGAAGTTTCACCCATGGAGCCGGGGATAAAGCCGAAAAACGCTTGGAACCAGCTAAAACTGGATTTGATCGCCTCCAAGCCGCCGGCGGATGCCAAGGACAAGGCGGTCGCGCCGCTGAAACCGTCCACCGGAATCCACGCCGAATCACCGGAAATCGAAGCCGGATAGGCGAAGAACAAAAACGCCCGGCCGGTCAACGCCGGATTCAAAAAGTTTTTACCGGTGCCGCCGAATACTTCCTTACCCAGCACGATGCCGAAGGAAATACCCAAGGCCACTTGCCATAAAGGCATTTCGGCCGGCAGAATCAAGGTGTACAGCATCGAGGACACCAAAAAGCCCTCGTTGACCTCGTGTTTGCGCACGGTGGCGAACAGCACCTCCCAAAAACCGCCCACCGCCAAGGTGACGAAGTAAATAGGAAAGAAATACAACATGCCATGCACCAAGCAAGACAACGGGTTGTAGGGGTTATACCCGAACAAGGCCATCGGAATGCCGCGCCAGCCGCTATTTTCCGGCACGCCCAGGGCTTCCATCGCCGTATTGGCTTGATAGCCCGTATTATACCAAGCCATGAATACACAAAACGCGGTGGCGATCACCACGAAAGTCATGGTACGTTTCAGGTCGTTGCCGTCCCGCACGTGGGTTTTGCCGCGCGCCACGTCGGACGGAGTGTAAATAAAAGTATCCACCATCTCATAGAGACCGTAATACTGTTCAAATTTGCCGCCCTTGGTGAAATACGGCTCAAACTTATCTAAAAATTCTCTGGCCGACATTTATCCTTCCTTCTCGATTTTGTCTAAATTAGCTCTCAGCACCGGCGCGAAATCGTGCTTGCCCGGATCGACGAAGGTATACAACGCTACGTCTTCCTCATCCAACTCCAAGCAACCCAAGGCTTGCGCCATATCGGTATCGCCCACCACCAGGGATTTCAGCAACGGCGTAGGCAAAATATCCCACGGCGTCACATCTTCGTAAATGCCAACCGGTACAATGGCGCGGTTACTGCCGTTTTTGTCGGTAGTCAACGGAAACAGGCGATTAGCTTTACGATCCTTACTGGAAACATAAACATTCAACGCGGAATATTTGTCCTTGCCCGGCACAATCCAGCCAAAGAACTCGCGTTGCCGGCCTTCGCGCAACGCCGTCACTTGCAAGCTGCGCGCGCCCAAATAATCCACCGGACCCTTGGCTTCATGTCCGAACAACACGGAACCCGAAATCACCCGGTTTTCCGCGCCGTCGTCCAACTCGCCGGCGGTCAGATCAGACAAATTGGCCCCTACACGGGTGCGCACCAAACGCGGCTGTTTAACCGCCGGGCCGGCCAAGGCCACCACGCGCTCGACCGACAAGCGGCCGCTCACGAACAACGCGCCAATAGAGATTACCGCTTGATAATCAATGTGCCAAACGAATTTATGAATATTGACCGGGTCAATGAAATGAATGTGCGTGCTGGGCAAGCCGGCCGGATGCGGACCTGAAAACTCGGCCACGGTAACCGCGGAATTGCTCGGAATATCCACGCCGGACGCCTTGACCAAATAGGTTTTGCCGCCGCTCAATCTGGAAATAACGGTCAAGCCGTTCAAAAAATCCTGACTTCTTTCAGCGATCACCACCGCCGGATCGGCCGCCAGTGGCCGGGTATCGATGGCGGTGACGAAAATTGAGCTCGGCGTTGAAGCGGCTTCCGGAATTTTACCGTAGGGCCGGGTAACAAAAGAAGTCCACAGGCCGGAATTCAACAAATTTTCCTTGACCTGTTCGGCGCTCAAATTGCCTAGTTCCGCTTCACTGTAGGAAGCAAAATTCTCCTCGTTGTCGCCGGACAATTCGATCACCACGGAAATCAAGGCCCGCCGTTCGCCGCGATGAATCGCGGTCACCACGCCGGCGCCCGGCGCGGTGTAATTGACGCCCGGATTCTTTTTATCTGAAAACAAGACCTGACCCAATCTGACCCAATCGCCCTCCGAGACTGCCATTTTCGGTTTTAAACCGGAGCTGTCGAGCCCTAACACGGCTACAGAGCGCACCGGATTTCCCAAGGTTATCGATTGTTCAGGCCCGCCGGTTATCGGCAAATCCAAACCTTTTTTAATAGTAAATTGCATAATTGATACGCCTGCTCTCCAGACAATTTGACGAAACCCCTCAACACGAACAGCAAAAAATGCGCGCGTTAAGCACTTCAAGACTTCAAACCCTCACATTACATCACAAGTCCGAAGCTTTCTCAACGCCCAATACGCCCCGTCGGCGACATTTTTAATCACGCGGCGACCACGGGCGGACGCTAAAACCATATCTTTTATACTAGATTCATAATGCCCGGCCCAACACCGCGCCAGCGCCAATGAACTATTAACTTTACGAACAATCAAGTAAAATAAGGCCATCACAAGGATTGGAACCCCATAAACACAGCTCCTTCGGCAAGCCTGCCGAATTAATCCTTTTTTAACCCTAAAGAAACATCATGTCCATCAGCATAAGAAAACAAACCCACGCTGTTCGGGTCGGCCCCGTGGTTATCGGCGGCGGCGCGCCCATTGTAGTGCAATCCATGACGAATACCGACACCGCCGACGTCATCGGCACCGCGCGGCAAATCATGGAACTGGCCGACGCCGGCTCCGAATTGGTGCGCATCACGGTCAATACCGAAGAAGCAGCAAAAGCCGTGCCGGAAATTGTTGAGCACCTAGTCCGAAACAACTATCAAACGCCTATTATCGGCGACTTTCATTTTAACGGCCACAAACTACTGGAAAAATATCCCGACTGCGCCGCCGCGCTGTCCAAATACCGCATCAACCCAGGCAACGTCGGCAAAGGCAAAGCGCGGGACCCGCAATTTCAGCAAATGATAGAATTCGCCTGCCGCTACGACAAACCGGTGCGCATCGGCGTCAACGGCGGCAGCCTAGACCAAGCCGTGCTGACCCGCCTGCTGGACCAAAACCGGGAGCTTGACAACCCCAAACCCTTGGCCGCCATCACCCGCGAGGCTATCATACTGTCCGCGCTGGAAAGCGCCGCCAAGGCCGAGGAATTGGGGCTAGGCGAGGATAAAATAGTTTTATCCTGCAAAATCAGTAATGTACAAGAACTAATCAGCATCTACGAAGACCTTTCGAGCCGCTGCCATTACGCCCTGCACCTGGGGCTGACCGAAGCCGGCATGGGTTCCAAGGGCATAGTCGCCTCGTCCGCCGCGCTGGGCGTGTTAATGCAGCAAGGCATAGGCGACACCATCCGCATCTCATTAACGCCCGAACCTGGAGCAGCGCGCACCAAAGAGGTTATCGTGGCGCAAGAAATCCTGCAAACCATGGGCTTCCGCTCCTTTACCCCCATGGTCATCGCCTGCCCCGGTTGCGGCCGCACCACCAGCGATTATTTCCAACATTTGGCGCAAGACATTCAAACCTATTTACGCGACCAAATGCCGGTGTGGCGCGATAAATACAAAGGCGTGGAAAGCATGGAAGTCGCGGTCATGGGCTGCGTGGTCAACGGCCCCGGCGAAAGTAAAAACGCCAACATCGGCATCAGCCTGCCCGGCTCCGGCGAATCGCCGGTCGCGCCGGTCTACGAAGATGGCGTCAAAACCGTAACCTTGAAAGGCGACAACATCGCCGCGGAATTTCAAGCCCTGGTGGAAAAATACATCGAAAGCCATTACAGCCCCAGCTGAGCAGGCTTGCCGCGCCGCCAGCCCTGTTACCGGCCCGGCTGGCGGCGGCCTATTTACCCGCGCGTGAATAATGGCTGGGTTTTTGCGTGAAATACGGTAAAATATTTTTATTTGCTTGAGAACAAGATCATCATGAAAAACCTTAACCTCATACTCATCAGACTACTGCAATTCGTCGTATTCGCGGTATTCACTTTCTTCGTCCTCGTTTACTTCGGCGCCTTCGTGCTGTTGCCGCTGGACTTGGTGGTCTTGATCTCAAAATTATTCGATTTAATCGGCCTTGGCAATTTGTTCGGCGCCGTCATCGGCGTGGCCGCCGTCGCCTATCTGGGCAAAATCGTCTACGAAACCTCCGGCCTGATTCCAATGATCATAGACAACGGCGTCGAATTGGCCAGCATCGGCAGACAACGCGTTGAAGCCTTCAACAAATTCGCCGAAACCGCTAAATAACGCTACCCAAAAACATTTATTTTAAAAGCGGCTCTACGAAAGAACCGGGACAATCGCGCAATCCTAGACAAAACTCCGTTGGCTCGAATTCGGCCTTGGCGGCCGGTGGCGGCTGGCGGGGGACGCCATGAACCCATCCGTGGGAGCTTGGAGCCCGCATCCTGTGCGGGCTACCCGCCTCCGGCCGCCAAGGCCTAAAGTGGTTGGTGCATTAAGATTTGTCCCGGCCCGCGCTACCCAGCCTACGGCTTTAATAAAGCCAATTTACTTGACCCAATAACTGCCCTCATCTCCGCAACAAAACCTTTTTCGCCAGATTGATCTGCGCCGCCAAATAATCCGACCCGCCCTTGTCCGGATGCATTTTGGCCATCAAACGGCGATGCGCCTCCACAATCTCCGCCTCGCTCGCCCCGGCGCTCAAACCCAGTACCCGTAACGCCTCCGCCTTATCCATGCCTTCTCGGCCGCCTCGGCGCGAACTCGGCTCGTCCTCCCGCCTCGCGCCGCCCCGCTGGCGTTCATACCTGTCCCACAATTCCCGCAAGTACGGCAAGTACCGCAACAACAGCGGCGACAAACGCCACAAAAACGCCAATAACACGCCCAACATGGCGAACAAAGCGTTTAAATGACCGGTCGCCGCCAACCAAACCACAAACAAACCGCCGGCCGCCAGCCCCAATTTACGCAAAATCAAGGCCGCGCGCTTCGGCGGCAACGCGCGCCAACGCCCTAAAGCGTAATACAAGCCGGCGATGGCCAAAAACAACAACACTATGCGTATCATGCGCGCCTAAAAGAAAAAAGCAGGCCGCCATTCTAAACCGAGACAAAGCTCAATGGCTAATTCAATTAAGGCTTTCCGCTAGCCAACCAATTAAGGCCTTGGCGGCCGGGAGTCGTTGTCGGGGATGTGGAAGGCATGGATGCCGAGACCAAGGATAGCCTAGAGTTTACAAGTGAGATTTTGGAACCGGCGCCAAGACGTTAGCTACGCCGCGTCCGCGTCCCGCCGCAGACGGACGATGGTGCGTAAATTGATCAATACCGCCGCCGACTCGGCCGCCAACGCCGGCCAAGCCTGCCAATACCAATCGTTCCAAATCCAGCCGGCGCTGGAAGCCAACAAAGCCATACGCATGGAACGGTTGTGCAGAAAATATAAAGCCAGCGTGGTGTTAGTCACCGCAAATGCCGGCAGTAGCGACACCCACCCCTGCCACGAGCAAGCGGTCAACACGGCGAACAGCGCGCTAAACGCCGCCGCTTGCACGCCGCGGCCAAGCGCTAATCCTTGCCATCCCGCGCACCAAGTGCGGGCTGCCGTCGCCGCCATGGTCAAACCGGCCGTGGGCGCGCCCAGGCATAAATACTGCGCCGCCCACAACAAAGCGCCCAGGGCCGACCAATACTGAAAAGACCGCCGGGCGGGCAAGGCATATGCCCGCCATTCGGCGGCCAAGCCCACCGCGCCAAGCGCATAGGCATATTCAATAGCGACGCCGGCCGGCGGGATCAGCGACTCCAAGGAACCGCCTCTAGCCGACTAAGGCTTCGCGGGGGCCGCATGCGCGTCAGCCGGGGAAGTTTGGGCTGATTTGGGCTTAATGGAGACCAACCAGCCGTCTTGCCCCAAGCACCCCCCGTCCTCCGCCTTGGCCTCGACATGGATGCGCGCGAACCCCTCTTCGGAATCCGCCGGAAATTGCGCCGTTCCCAACAAGAACGTCCCTTTGTTTTTAACTTCCACCGGGACTTTTTGTTTTCTTACCGTGACAAGCACCGAATTGGGATTGGCGCCCTTGCTAATGTGAAATGATAACGCCGAACCCGGCGTCACCTCGGCCAGCGCCGCCGGCGCGAAATCGCGGAACTTGGGCTTAACGCATTTTTTGTTAGCTTCCTCTTCCTCCGGCGTCACCGCGGACACGGCGAACGAAGCGCAAACACCCGCAATCAAAATGAATCGCTTCCAACTTGTTGATAAATTCATAAGCAGCCTCTTGATTATTATAATTTTTAAAAATGGCGGCCTAACTTTAATCACTTTTAACGAATAATTCAATGTCAAAATCGCAATGGATAATCCGCGGATTAGCGGCCCCAACCGGCTCCGACTACAAACTTGAAAAAATCAGCCGCTATGAGATAATGGAAAGTTTGATACTGTATAAACCGAGGTTCATAAGATGACCGCAATCATTGGCATCATCATGGGTTCCACCAGCGACTGGGAAACCATGCAGCATGCCGCGCAAACGCTTGAACACCTGGAAATTCCGC
>CAIYSZ010000038.1 GCA_903928965.1 uncultured Pseudomonadota bacterium | reverse complement strand
TGTAATTCGACTTCGTGTATCGCGACCATTTTTCTAACCTCCTCGCGGGTTAAATGCGGAAACTTGTATATCAAAATCGTTTCGATAAGATCAAGATCTTCTGGGTTTAGTTTAACATGACCGTCCCTGAATGCCTGCAATCGGCTATCGGTTTCCGCCTCCGGACAAGTAATCAACTGGAACAGCAGCAGTTCCGGGGCGGGATTATTCTGAATGTCCTCCAAGTACAGGCGCTTGATACTGCCTGACTCCAGCGCATTGGCAAAACTGCGTTTAGGCGGTTTGTCTGTCCTGCGGTCTGGAAAAATAGCCAGCGCCAACCATGGCCGGTCTGATGGGTTTTGGTACAGGTAAATACAAATTTGCGTGATGAATCGGGCGTAAAACTGCTCATCCGGCTGGAACTGCGCCTCGACAAAAATCACCGGCAAGTCCGGTTCTTCATCGGCGGGCAGATACACGCCATCCAACCGAAAGCCTATTTCCTTGAGCTCGACCGATTGAAAGCGGTAGGCGTTGGCTGGATAATCCAAGGCCAAGAGCCTGAATGTCGCGGGAATTTGTTGAAACAACCTATAAAATAATTTGTCTGTACGCATGGACAGGGATTTTTTCGCTTAGACGGTTATATTAACAGCTAAGCAGTGCTGGCGCACGTCTTAGGTCCGAACGAGCTGTCGTATGGAATAAAAAAAGCCCGGCGTTTAGCCGGGCTTTGCATGCCGTGACCTTAGCCTGGTTTTACAGGGTGTTTGTCGCATTCAACTCGGCGAAGGCTTGTTGCAAGCGTTCCACCATGCCTACTTGGCCGGCGCGTTGCCAGACGCGCGGGTCGTAGTATTTTTTGTTCGGTTTGTCCGCGCCGTCTGGGTTGCCGATTTGGCCTTGCAGATAGCCGTGGTTCTTTTCGTAATAGTCTTTAACGCCGGCCCAAGTCGCCCATTGGGTGTCGGTGTCGATGTTCATTTTGATCACGCCGTAGCTGATGGATTCGGTGATTTCTTCCGGAGAAGAGCCGGAGCCGCCGTGGAATACGAAGTTCAAGCTGTTTTCCGGCAGGCCGAATTTTTCGGATACGTATTTCTGCGAGTTGTGCAAAATTGCCGGGGTCAGTTTGACGTTGCCCGGTGAATATACGCCGTGTACATTGCCGAAGGAAGCGGCGATGGTGAAGCGAGGGCTGATTTTGTTCAAGTGTTCGTAGGCGTAGGCCACGTCTTCCGGTTGGGTATACAGCGCGGAGTGGTCCATGCCGCTGTTGTCCACGCCATCTTCCTCGCCGCCGGTGCAGCCGAGTTCGATTTCCAGGGTCATGCCCAATTTAGTCATGCGCTCCAGATAGTGACCGCAGATTTCTATGTTTTCTTCCAGCGGTTCCTCGGACAAGTCCAGCATGTGCGAGCTGAACAACGGTTTGCCGGTGGCGGCGAAGAATTTTTCGCCTTCGTCCAGCAGGCCGTCTATCCATGGCAGCAGATTTTTCGCCGCGTGGTCGGTGTGCAGGATGACCGGCACGCCGTACAGTTCGGCCAGGCGGTGCACGTGGTGCGCGCCGGAGATGGCGCCGACGATGGAGTTGCCTTGGCCTTCCAATTTTAAACCTTTGCCGGCCAGAAACGCCGCGCCGCCGTTGGAGAATTGGATGATGACCGCGGATTTGGCCTTGGCGGCGGCTTCCAGCACGGCGTTAATGGTGTCGGTGCTGATGACGTTGACCGCGGGCAGCGCGAACTTGTGTTCCTTGGCGAACGCGAATAGTTTTTGTACGTCTTCGCCGGTTACTACGCCGGGTTTGACGACATCGAGTAATTTTTGTGACATTGCTATTTACCTTTTGTTAAATAAAAACGCCGCGGCCGGTTTGTTCCGGCGCGCGGCGGATGGCGCGACGGATTAAGCTGGAACTTCCAGTTCGGCCAAGCGGGAGATCAGCAATTGTTCCAAGGTGATCAGCGCTTTGGTGAAGCCTTCAATGCCTTCGGACAATTTATCGCTGGCCATGCGGTTTTCGGCATGCAAGCGGTCGAAGGTTTCCTTGTCGACGGTGATTTTTTCGATGTCGGAAGCGGCTGCTTTTTCCGGGGTCAATTTAGCCGGCAGTTCGCCTTCGGTGGATTGCAGTTCGGCCAACAAGGACGGCGCGATGGTCAACAAGTCGCTGCCGGCCAATTCGGTGATTTCGCCGATGTTACGGAAGCTAGCGCCCATAACTTCGGTTTTATAGCCGAATTTTTTGTAGTAGTTGTAAATTTGGGTTACGGACACTACGCCTGGGTCTTCATGCGGTTCGTAAGAATCACGGCCGGTGTCTTTTTTATACCAGTCCAGGATGCGGCCAACGAACGGAGAAATCAGGGTGATGCCGTTTTCGGCGCAAGCGACGGCTTGGTGCAAGCCGAACAACAAGGTCAGGTTGGTGTGGATGCCTTCTTTTTCCAAAACCGCGGCGGCTTGAATGCCTTCCCAAGTAGCGGCGATTTTAATCAGAATGCGTTCTTTGGAAACGCCGGCTGCTTCATATTGGGCGATGATTTCGCGGCCTTTGGCGATGGTGCCTTCGATGTCGTAAGACAAACGGGCGTCAACCTCGGTGGAAACGCGGCCTGGGATGATGTCCAGGATTTTCAAGCCGAAAGCCACGGCCAAGCGTTCAAACGCCAGGTTGGCAACGGCGGTGGCTTCCGCGTCCGGACCTAAGGTGGCGCGCGCGCCGGTCAGGGTGTCGTCCACGATGTCTTGGTATTGCGGCATTTGCGCGGCGGCGGTGATCAACGACGGGTTGGTGGTGGCGTCTTGCGGCTTGAAGGTTTCAATCGCTTGAATGTCGCCGGTGTCTGCCACAACGACGGTGACTTTGCGTAATTGCTCTAATAGGTTTGCCATGATGGGGTCCTCAAATGTAGTTAAAAAAATCTTTACTTGGCGCGGGTCCGCCCGACGCCGGTTAACACTGGGTAAACACGCAATCGCCACTGATTGCCCGAATGGCAGCCATGGCGGCCATTCGATGCAATAGTGGCGATGGGTTTCGCTCGCGTTAAGGAATTAATTTACCGATACCGGCAATTAAACTTTATCGCGCAAGTATCTTTCCACGCCGGTGGTTTTTGCGGCCGCCAGTTCGCGGTCTATAACGCGTTGTTTGGCCACGTATTTGGCTACGCCAGTCGCTGGGGTGCTTTCTTGTTTGTCCAAATAACGAGCAACGCCGGTTTTGTTGATGCCTTGTTTTTGCAGGTATTTTTCAACGCCGGTCTCGCCATCGGCGACAGGGGCTGCGCTAGTAGGGGCGGCGGAAGCGGACGCTGATTTCGGGGTGGATGGTTTTTTCAAGATCAGATAAGCGCCAACGGCCACGATACCGGCCAGGATGAATAGCGCGTTATTGTTTTCAGCCGGTTTTTCGGCGGAAACTTCGGCTGCCTCGCTTGATGCGCCGGACGAAACCGCGGCGTGAGGGACGCTAGGAGCCGCCGAGCTGTGTTTGTAGCCATCGTCGTTGAACACGACTTTAGGCTGAAAGTTGGCGGCCGGGAAGCTTGGGTCGGCCGCAACCGGTTCAGCGGCTTTACTGGAGCTGCTGGAAGCGGCGCTGGAGTCGCTATACAGGACTTTTGGCTGGAAATTGGCCGCCGGGTAATCCTGGGCGCCGGCAATTGAGGTCACGGTCAGCAATAACGCCGCCATAACTGCATGGGTTAATTTATTTTTATTCACGTTATTCACCTAAATTATACGTTAAATTCGTTTAAAGGCCCGGCCGGAACCGGGCCTGAATCGGTTGGCTTACAGCAAGGCTTCCACGTTGGCCACGACGTTATCGACGGTAAAGCCGAATTCCTTAAACAACAAGCCGGCCGGAGCGGATTCGCCGAAGCGGTCCAAACCGATCACGCGGCCTTGGCTGCCGGCGTATTTCCACCAGCTGTCGGTGACGCCGGCTTCGACCACCACGCGTCGGGTCACGCTAGGCGGCAATACGCTGTCTTTATAGGCTTGGTCTTGCGCTTCAAACACGTTGGTGGAAGGCACGGACACCACGCGGATGTTTTTACCTTTTTCCGCCAAGGCTTCGGCCGCTTTCACCGCCAAGTCGACTTCGGAACCGGTGGAGATGATAATGGCGTCCGGTTCGCCCGCGCCGTCGCGCAGGATGTAACCGCCTTTGGCTATCGCCGCGATTTGTTCCGGCGTCCGGCTCAAATGCGGCAGGTTTTGCCGGGAGAAGATCAAGGTTGACGGTCCGTCTTGACGATCCAACGCCGCTTTCCAGCTGACCGCCGCTTCAACCGCGTCGGCCGGACGCCAGACTTGCATATTGGGGATCAGGCGCAAGGTCGCGGTTTGTTCAACCGGTTGGTGGGTAGGGCCGTCTTCGCCCAGACCGATGGAGTCGTGGGTGTATACGAAGATGGTCGGGATTTGCATCAACGCGGCCATGCGCAGGGCGTTACGCGCGTATTCGGAGAACATCAGGAAGGTAGCGCCGTACGGACGGAAGCCGCCGTGCAGGACGATGCCGTTCATGATGGCGGACATGCCGAATTCGCGTACGCCGTAGTAGACGTAGTTGCCGTCGTGGCCAGGGGCGTTGACGTCCTTGCAGCCTTTCCACAGGGTCAGGTTGGAGCCGGCCAAGTCGGCGGAGCCGCCGATCAGTTCGGGCAGCAACGGGCCGAAGGCGTTCAGGGTGTTTTGCGAGGCTTTGCGGCTAGCGATGGTTTCGCCCTTGGCGTCGACTTCGGCGATGAAGGCGTTGGCTTTTTCTTCCCAGTCGCTTGGCAGTTTGCCCGCGACGCGGCGCTCGAATTCAGCGGCCAGTTCAGGATAAGCGGCGCGGTAGGCGGCGAATTTTTCATTCCACGCGGTTTCCGCTTGCGCGCCTTTGCCGTTGGCGTCCCAGCCGGCTTTAATGTCGGCCGGAATTTCAAACGCAGGGTATGGCCAGCCGATGCGCTCGCGGGTAGCGGCGACTTCGGCTTCGCCCAGGGCGGCGCCGTGGCATTCTTCCTTGCCTTCTTTGTTCGGCGAGCCCCAGCCGATGATGGTTTGGGCGCAGATCAAGCTAGGACGATCGGTGACGGAACGCGCTTCTTCCAGCGCGGCCTTGACCGCCTCGGCGTCGTGGCCGTCAACTTTAGGGATGACGTGCCAGCCGTAAGCTTCAAAGCGTTTCGGGGTGTCGTCCAGGAACCAGCCGGTAACGTCGCCGTGACCGCGCACTTCGCCGTCGATGGAGATGTTGTTGTCGTCGTAAACCGCGATCAGCTTGCCCAGTTTCGAGGAGCCGGCCAGAGAGCAGGCTTCATGCGAGATGCCTTCCATCAAGCAGCCGTCGCCCAGGAAGACGTAGGTGTAATGGTCGACGATGTCGTGGCCGGGACGGTTGAATTGTCCGGCCAGCGTGCGTTCGGCCAATGCAAAGCCCACCGCGTTGGTGATGCCTTGACCCAAGGGGCCGGTCGTGGTTTCCACGCCGGGGGCGTAACCGTATTCAGGGTGACCCGGGGTGCGTGAATGCAGTTGACGGAAGTTTTGCAGTTCTTCAATCGGCAAATCGTAGCCGGATAGATGCAGCAAGGAATACAACAGCATTGAGCCGTGGCCGTTGGATAAAATGAACCGGTCGCGATTCGGCCAGTTCGGGTTGGCCGGGTTGTGGTTCAGAAAATCGTTCCACAAAACCTCGGCTATATCCGCCATCCCCATCGGGGCGCCGGGGTGACCCGAGTTGGCTTTTTGAACGGCGTCCATACTGAGGGCGCGTATGGCGTTCGCTAATTCTCGACGCGAAGGCATG
>CAIYSZ010000037.1 GCA_903928965.1 uncultured Pseudomonadota bacterium | reverse complement strand
GAATGCTTTCACCTCGCCGCCTTGCAGCTCAGCCATTACCTTGGTCAAGGCCGCCGTCAAAGTAGTTTTTCCATGGTCAACGTGACCAATGGTGCCTACGTTTACGTGCGGTTTTTTTCTTTCAAATTTTTCTTTTGCCATGAGTCAATACCTAAATCATTGTTGATAAATTAAGATACTTTTCTAATTATAGCTTCCGCAATATTTGCCGGCGCCTCATTATATTTTTCAAACTGCATACTATAAGTGGCCCGACCTTGGGTGGCGGAGCGTAAATCGGTCGCGTAGCCAAACATTTCCGCCAGCGGCACTTCGCAAGCGATGGTCTTGCCGGCCGGAGCGTCGTCCATGCCATGAATCACGCCCCTGCGCCGGGTAATATCGCCCACCACTTCGCCCATATAGTCTTCCGGCGTCGCCACCTCGACCTTCATAATGGGCTCCAGCAGCCTTGGCTCCGCGATTTCAGACCCTTCCTTGAATCCTATCGCACCCGCTATCTTGAAAGCCATTTCATTCGAATCCACATCATGATATGACCCATCGAACAAAGTAACTCTTACATCCACAACCGGAAAACCGGCCAAAATGCCATTTTCCATCTGTTCTTGCACGCCCTTGTCTATCGCCGGAATATATTCCTTGGGAATAGCTCCGGCGGCAATGGCGTTCACGAATTCATAACCCGCGCCCGTGGGCCTCGGTTCCAGGCGCAGCCAAACATGACCATACTGACCGCGTCCGCCGGACTGGCGAATAAACTTCCCTTCGCACTCCACCGTTTTAGCAATGGTCTCCCGATAAGCCACTTGCGGCGCGCCTACATTGGCGGAAACATTGAACTCCCGCTTCATGCGGTCCACAATGATCTCCAAGTGCAATTCGCCCATGCCGGAGATAATAATCTGTCCGGACTCGGCGTCGGTATTCACACGGAAAGAAGGATCTTCTTGCGCCAATCTGACCAAAGCCGCGCCCATCTTATCCTGGTCCGCCTTGGTTTTCGGCTCTACCGCGATGGAAATCACCGGTTCGGGAAATTCCATTTTTTCCAACAAAATCGGCGCATCCAAATCGCAAAACGTATCCCCGGTGACCACTTCCTTTAAACCGATCACCGCCGCGATATCGCCGGCGCGCACCTCGTCGAGGTCCTCACGGCTATTGGCATGCATTTGCACAATACGGCCAATGCGTTCACGTTTTTGCTTGCCGGCGTTCCAAACCACGTCACCGGACTTCAACACCCCGGAATAGACCCGGATAAAAGTCAAAATACCTACGAACGGGTCGGTGGCAATCTTAAACGCCAAGGCCGAGAACGGTTCGTTGTCGCAAGCATGCCGCACGGGATGTACGCCCTTATGTTCCGCCACGCCGACAATCGCATCCTTGTCAGACGGAGCCGGCAAAAAATTCACCACCCCGTCCAGCAAACACTGCACACCCTTATTCTTAAAAGCGGACCCGCAAAAAACAGGCACCACCAAGTTCTTCAAGGTTAGAGCGCGCAAACCGAGTAAGATCTCTTCCTCGCTGAGCTCGCCTTCCTCCAAATACTTCTCGGTCAGCTCTTCGCTCGCGTCAGCCGCGGTTTCAATCAATTTATCCCGCCATTCCCTGGCGGCGGCTTGCATTTCCGGCGGTACTACGTCCGACTCAAAAGTCAAGCCTTGATTGGCGTCATCCCAATAAATCGCCCGCATGCGCAGTAAATCGACCACGCCTTTAAAATGTTCCTCGCTGCCTATCGGCAACTGCATTGGCGCCACCCGAGCGCCGAGACGGGTCTCGATTTGCCGCGTCACGCGCAAAAAATCCGCGCCTATGCGATCCATTTTGTTTACAAACGCCAACCTTGGCGTCCGGTACTTATTCGCTTGCCGCCACACCGTCTCCGACTGCGGCTCGACGCCGCCCACCGCGCAAAACAACGCGCAGGCGCCATCCAATACCCGGAGCGAACGCTCCACCTCTATCGTAAAATCCACGTGTCCCGGCGTATCAATAATATTGATGCGGTGCCGCGGAAACTGATTTTCCATTCCGGACCAAAAACAGGTCGTCGCCGCCGAGGTAATGGTAATTCCCCGCTCCTGTTCCTGCTCCATCCAATCCATGGTCGCCGCGCCGTCGTGCACCTCGCCCATTTTGTGCGAAACACCGGTATAAAACAGAATCCTTTCCGTTGTCGTGGTCTTACCGGCGTCGATATGGGCCATGATGCCTATATTACGGTACAGCTCTATAGGCGTATTCCTAGCCACAGTATGTCCTAAATGGTTTTTACCAGCGATAATGCGCGAACGCCTTATTCGCCTCGGCCATTCTATGCGTGTCTTCGCGTTTTTTCGCCGCGGCGCCCTTGCCCTCGGACGCGTCAATCAACTCACCCGCCAACTTAGCCGCCATGGTGCGCTCATTGCGCTTGCGCGCCGCTTCGATCAACCAGCGCATCGACAAAGCCAATCTTCTGGCCGGACGCACTTCCACCGGCACCTGATAGGTGGCGCCGCCAACCCGGCGGGATTTAACCTCAACCCGAGGCTGAACATTCTCCAGGGCCTTGGCCACCAACTCCAAAGACTCTTTATGGCCTTTTTTCTCAATCGTATCCAAAGCGCCATAAACGATCTTCTCGGCCACGGATTTTTTACCGCTTTCCATGATCATGTTCATGAACTTAGACAACATATCGCTGCCGAAACGCGGATCCGGATTAATGACTCGTTTCGCCGCAACTCTTCTTCTAGACATTTATCACCCGCCTTTATTTTTTAGGTCTCTTCGCGCCATACTTGGAGCGACCGCATTTTCTATCCTTCACGCCGGATGTATCCAGACTGCCGCGTACGATGTGATAACGCACGCCGGGCAAATCCTTCACCCTGCCGCCGCGAATCAACACGACCGAGTGTTCTTGTAAATTATGGCCCTCGCCGCCGATATAGCTACTTACCTCGGCTCCGTTGGTCAGTCTCACCCTGGCTACTTTCCGCAAGGCCGAATTTGGTTTTTTCGGCGTAGTGGTATAGACGCGCGTGCAGACACCTCTTCTTTGAGGGCAAGCCTCCAACGCCGGCACATTGGTTTTTTCAATTTTTTTAGCACGAGGCTTACGGACCAATTGATTGATCGTGGCCATTCTTAACAACTCCGTTATACAATATGTAACAAACACAATCAGCGCCAATGAGGCGCTGATCACTGTTGCCAGACCTAAAATCTCTTGACTTATGAGAGCAGAACATAATACATCTATACTCCCTTAAGGTCAAGATTTTTTATTCGGTATTCAATGCCTGCTTCAAAGCTTCTTCCACACTGACCGCTTCTATCTGTTGTAAAGAGCTGTCGGAACTGGATAAAGAGTCGGCATGGCGCTTCTTACGGCGCTGTTCGTGGTAGGCCAAACCAGTGCCGGCCGGAATCAAACGGCCGACGATAACGTTTTCTTTCAAACCGCACAGATTGTCGCTAATGCCGCGCACCGCCGCATCGGTCAATACCCGCGTGGTTTCTTGGAACGACGCCGCCGAAATAAACGACTCGGTCGCCAAAGACGCCTTGGTAATGCCCAACAACACCGAATCGTAGCTGGCAGGAATCTTACCTTCCTTAATCGCCGCGTCATTGACGATATTTAAATGACTGCGGTCTACTTGCTCGCCTTTCACGAAATCCGTCTCGCCGGAAGCGGTAATCTCCACTTTGCGCAACATCTGGCGAATAATCACCTCAATGTGCTTATCGTTGATTTTCACGCCCTGCAAGCGGTAAACATCCTGGATTTCCTTCACCAGATAATCCGCCAACTCCTCGATGCCGCGCAAGCGCAAAATATCGTGCGGCGTCAATTCGCCCTCGGCGATAGTCTCGCCTTTTTCCACGAACTCGCCCTCGAACACCGTGATGTGACGCCACTTTGGAATCAAGGTTTCGTATTGCTCGCCCTCGCCGTCGGTAATGATCACCCGCTGCTTACCCTTGGTCTCCTTGCCGAACGACACCATACCGGTGGCCTCCGCCAAAATCGCCGGGTCCTTGGTTTTGCGCGCCTCGAACAAATCAGCCACCCGCGGCAAACCGCCGGTGATATCACGGGTTTTACTAGACTCTTGCGGAATCCGCGCCAATACGTCCCCGACCCGCACCTCGCCGCCGTCTTTAACGCCCACGATAGCGCCGGCCGGCAAGAAATATTGCGCCGGTATGTCCGCACCAGGCAAAGTGATCTGACCGCCGAACTCGTCGATCAAACGCACCATCGGCCGCAACTCCTTGCCCGCCGCGCTACGCTGTTTCGGGTCGGTCACCACGCGGGAAGTCAAACCGGTCACCTCGTCCGATTGCTCCTGCACGGTAATGCCGTCAATAAAGTCGATCAGCTGAATGTAACCCTGCACCTCGGTAATCACCGGATGGGTATGCGGGTCCCAATTCACGATAATGTCCCCGGCGCTGACTCCGCCGCCGTCGTCCACGGACAATACCGCGCCGTACGGGATTTTATAACGCTCCCGTTCACGGCCGTACTCGTCGATGACCCCCACCTCGCCGGAACGCGACACCGCCACCAAATTGTTCTCACGGTTACGCACCGTTTTCAAATTGCTTAACTTGATGGAGCCGGCGGATTTGACCTGTACATTGCTGATCGCGGCGGAACGCGAAGCCGCGCCGCCGATATGGAAGGTACGCATGGTCAACTGCGTGCCTGGCTCACCGATGGATTGCGCCGCCACCACGCCGATAGCCTCACCGATGTTCACCAAATGGCCGCGGCCCAAATCGCGCCCGTAGCATTTACTGCACACGCCATGACGCGATTCACAGGTAATCACGGAGCGCACCAGCATTTTATCCACGCTATGATCTTCCAGCGCGGACACCAGATTTTCATCAATCATCACGCCGGCCGGAGACACTACTTTATCGCTGGCGGGATCCAGCACGTCCACCGCCGCGACCCGGCCCAACACCCGCTCGGCCAAAGCCTCGACCACATCACCGCCCTCGATGATCGGGGTCATGGTGATGCCGTTTTGAGTGCCGCAATCAAATTCAGCCACCACCAAATCCTGCGCCACGTCCACCAAGCGCCGGGTCAAATACCCGGAGTTAGCGGTTTTCAACGCCGTATCGGCCAAACCTTTACGTGCGCCGTGAGTAGAAATAAAGTATTGCAATACGTCCAAACCCTCGCGGAAATTCGCGGTGATCGGCGTCTCGATAATCGAACCGTCCGGCTTGGCCATCAAACCGCGCATCCCCGCCAACTGGCGAATCTGCGCCGCCGAGCCCCGCGCGCCGGATTCGGCCATCATGAAAATCGAGTTAAACGATTTCTGCTTCACCGCCTGGCCGGAGGCATTCACAACCTCCTCCTCACCCAGGCCTTCCATCATCACCTTGGCCACTTGATCGTTGGCGCGCGACCAAATATCCACCACCTTGTTGTAGCGCTCGCCGTCGGTCACCAAACCGGAGGCGTATTGATTCTGGATTTCGTTGACCTCGGCCTCGGCGTTACGAATGATGTCGGCTTTTTTCGCCGGAATCACCATATCCTCGATACCGAACGACACACCGGCGCGGGTAGCGTATTTAAAGCCCATGTACATGATCTGGTCGGCCAGAATCACGGTTTCCTTAATACCCAGGTAACGGTAACAATAATTAATCAAGCGCGAGATATTCTTCTTGGTCATATCCACGTTGACCAAATCGTAAGGAATGCCGTCCGGCACGATTTCCCAGATCAACGAGCGGCCCACCGTAGTATGCTTGCGCGAGGTCACCGAGTCAAAACCGCCCTCGGCGTTACGGAGCTTTTCGGTAATCCGCACCTGAATTTTGGTTTGCATCTGCACCGCCTTGCTATCCACGGCTTTCATCACCTCGGCGGTGTCCGTAAAGATAGAGCCCTCGCCGCGCGCGTTAATCCGCTCCCGGCTCATGTAATACAAACCCAATACCACGTCTTGCGACGGGTTGATCACAGGCTCGCCATTAGCCGGCGATAAAATATTATTGGTCGCCATCATCAGGGTGCGCGCCTCAAGCTGCGCCTCCACCGACAACGGAATATGTACCGCCATCTGGTCGCCGTCGAAGTCGGCGTTGAACGCGCTACACACCAAAGGATGCAATTGAATCGCCTTGCCCTCGATCAAGGTCGGCTCGAACGCCTGAATGCCCAGCCGGTGCAAGGTCGGAGCCCGGTTCAGCAACACCGGATGCTCGCGGATCACCTCCTCCAGGATATCCCACACCTCCGCGCCCTCGCGCTCCACCATTTTTTTAGCGGCCTTGATCGTAGTCGCCAAGCCGCGGAATTGTAATTTACTGAAAATAAAAGGCTTGAACAACTCCAAAGCCATTTTCTTCGGCAAGCCGCATTGATGCAAGCGCAAGCTAGGCCCCACCACGATCACCGAGCGGCCGGAATAATCCACCCGCTTGCCCAACAAGTTCTGCCGGAAACGGCCTTGTTTGCCCTTAATCATATCGGCCAGCGATTTCAACGGACGCCGGTTGCTGCCGGTAATCGCCCGCCCGCGGCGGCCATTGTCCAGCAAAGCGTCCACCGCCTCCTGCAACATCCGCTTTTCGTTACGCACGATAATATCCGGCGCATTCAAATCCAGCAAACGCGTCAAACGGTTGTTCCGGTTAATCACCCGCCGGTACAAATCATTCAAGTCCGAAGTGGCGAAACGGCCGCCGTCCAAGGGCACCAAAGGCCGCAATTCCGGCGGCAGCACCGGCAGCACCGTCAAAATCATCCATTCCGGACGATTGTTAGACGCCAGCAGGGAATCAATGACTTTCAAACGCTTGGACAATTTCTTAATCTTGGTGTCCGAACTCGTGGAGTTGATTTCCTCGCGCAGTTTATTGATTTCCTGCTTCAAATCAATCGACTTCAGCAAATCATAAATAGCCTCGGCCCCCATTTTGGCGGTGAAATCATCGCCATGCTCGTCCAACGCGTTTTGATATTCCTCGTCGGTCAACAACAAACCCTTTTCCAGCGGAGACATGCCGGCATCGGTCACCACAAAGGTTTCAAAATACAAGACCCGCTCAATGGAACGCAAAGTCATGTCCAGCAATAACGCAATCCGTGACGGCAGGGATTTCAAAAACCAAATATGCGCGACCGGGCTAGCCAAATCGATATGCCCCATGCGCTCACGGCGCACCTTGGACAAAGTCACCTCAACGCCGCATTTCTCGCAAATCACGCCTCTGTGCTTCAATCGTTTATATTTGCCGCACAAACATTCATAATCGCTGATCGGGCCGAAAATTTTGGCGCAAAACAGTCCGTCGCGCTCCGGCTTAAAGGTGCGGTAATTGATGGTCTCGGGTTTTTTCACTTCGCCATAAGACCAGGAGCGTATCATGTCCGGGGATGCCAAACCGATGCGTATGGTGTCGAAATCGTCTGAACGACCTTGACGTTTTAAAAAATTCATTAAGTCTTTCAAGTGCTTGTCCCCTCTAATCTAATCCGGTGTTTAATACTGATGCATAACCGACCGCTAAGCGGTCTTAATCCTGCTGCATCTCCATATTAACCGCCAAGGATCGAATCTCTTTAACCAATACGTTGAAGGATTCCGGCATTCCCGCTTCCATCGAATGATTACCGTCAACAATGTTTTTGTACATCCGAGTTCTACCGGTTACATCGTCGGATTTAACCGTCAGCATTTCCTGCAAGGTATAGGCCGCGCCATAGGCTTCCAGCGCCCACACCTCCATCTCGCCGAAACGTTGTCCGCCGAACTGCGCTTTACCGCCTAACGGCTGCTGCGTAACCAAGCTGTAAGGACCGGTGGAGCGCGCATGCATTTTATCGTCCACCAAATGATTCAGTTTCAGCATATACATATAGCCCACCGTCACCTCGCGCTCGAAAGGCTCGCCGGTCAAACCGTCATACAACACGGTTTGGCCATGGGTAGGCAAATCGGCCAAGCTCAGCATCGCGCGAATATCGTCCTCCGAAGCGCCGTCGAACACCGGCGTCGCCATGGGAACGCCCCCGACCAGATTAACCGCCATCTCTAAAATCTCGGCGTCGGTCAAGGCATTCAAATCTTCCTTGCGCCCGCTGCAATTGTAGATTTTTTCCATAAAGCCGCGAATCTCCACCGCCTTGGCCCGCGCCTCCAGCATCTTGCCGATTTTAACGCCCAAGCCCTTGGCCGCCCAACCCAAATGCGTCTCCAATACCTGACCGACATTCATCCGCGACGGTACGCCCAACGGATTCAACAAAATATCCACCGGATTGCCGTCCGCGGTATACGGCATGTCTTCCACCGGTACGATTTGTGAAATAACCCCTTTATTACCGTGACGGCCGGCCATTTTATCGCCAGGCTGAATACGCTTTTTCACCGCCAGATAAACCTTGACCATTTTCAACACACCCGGCGCCAAGTCATCGCCCATGGTGATTTTTTTCTTCTTCTGCTCGAAACGCTCGTCGAATTCCTTGCGTTGCTGTTCAACCTGCTCGGCTACAGCTTCCAAGCGCAAATTGACGTCCTCATCCTGGGTTCTGACTTTCAGCAAATCCACTAAATTCAATAATTCAAGATATTCGCCGCCGATTTCGTCACCGCGCTTCAAACCATGCGGCCCTTTTTCGGCTTTTTTGCCCAGCACTATCGCCTTCACCCTGGTGAAAATATCGTGCTCGACGATTTTCAATTGATCGTCTAAATCTTTTTTGTAGCGCTTGATTTCAGCGTCCTCGATTTCCAGCGCCCGCTTATCCTTTTTCACGCCGTCGCGGGTGAACACCTGCACGTCGATGACCGTACCGCGCACGTTGCCCGGCACCCGCAAGGAAGTATCCTTCACGTCCGCCGCCTTTTCGCCGAAAATCGCGCGCAGCAACTTTTCCTCGGGCGTCAACTGGGTTTCGCCCTTCGGCGTCACCTTGCCCACCAAAATATCGCCGCCCTTGACCTCCGCCCCGACATACACAATCCCCGATTCATCCAGTTTGGACAACGCTTCCTCGCTGACGTTCGGAATATCGGCGGTTATTTCTTCCGGGCTATGCTTGGTTTCGCGCGCCACGCAAGTTTTTTCCTCGATGTGTATGGTAGTGAAACGATCTTCCTTCACCACCCGCTCGGACACCAGAATCGAGTCCTCAAAGTTATAACCGTTCCATGGCATGAACGCGATCAACATGTTTTGACCCAGGGCCAACTCGCCCAGATCGGTGGACGGACCGTCCGCCAGAATATCGCCCCGACTCACCGTATCGCCCAACTTCACCAGCGGCTTTTGATTGATGCACGTATTTTGGTTAGAACGGGTGTATTTGATCAAATTGTAAATGTCCACCCCCGGCACGCCGGCGACCGTCTCGTCGTCGTTAACCCGCACCACGATGCGAGCGGCATCCACCGCCTCAATCCGGCCGCCTCGGGTAGCCACCACCGTCACCCCGGAATCCTTGGCCACTACCCGCTCCATGCCGGTGCCGACCAACGGTTTCTCGGCGCGCAAGGTCGGCACCGCCTGCCGCTGCATGTTTGAACCCATCAAGGCCCGGTTCGCGTCGTCGTGCTCCAGGAACGGAATGATGGATGCCGCCACCGACACGATTTGCTTGGACGACACATCCATGTACTGCACGGTGTCCGATGACGCCAGGGTAAATTCGTCCTTGTGCCGGCAGGACACCAAGCCCTCGACCAATTTCCCGCTATCATCCACCGCCACGCTGGACTGAGCGATGACGAACTCGCCTTCCTCAATCGCGGAAATATAATCCACCACGTCGGTCACCTGACCGTTCACCACCCGCCGATACGGCGTTTCCAAGAAACCGTATTCATTGGTGCGGGCGTATACCGACAGCGAATTGATCAAACCGATATTCGGACCCTCCGGCGTCTCAATCGGACACACTCGTCCATAGTGCGTGGTATGCACGTCGCGCACCTCAAAGCCGGCGCGCTCGCGCGCCAAACCGCCGGGACCCAAGGCGGAAACCCGGCGCTTGTGAGTAATTTGCGACAATGGATTGTTTTGATCCATGAACTGCGACAACTGGCTGGAACCGAAAAACTCCTTCACCGCCGCCGATACCGGCTTAGCGTTGATAATTTCCTGCGGCATCAAGCCCTCGGAATCGGCCAGCGTCAAACGCTCGCGCACCGCCCGCTCCACCCGCACCAAACCGATGCGGAACTGGTTTTCGATCATCTCGCCCACGGACCGCACCCGGCGGTTGCCCAAATGGTCGATATCATCCACCGTGCCGTTGCCGTTACGGATCTTGATCAACTCCTTCAGCACGTCGATGATATCTTCATTGCTCAACGTGCCGACGCCTTCAGCCGATTCACGACCCAAGCGGCGGTTGAACTTCATGCGGCCCACCACCGACAAATCATAGCGCTCGTCGGTGAAAAACAAATTCACGAATAGATTTTCCGCGGACTCCGGCGTTGGCGGCTCGCCCGGACGCATCATCCGGTAAATCTCAACCAGGGCCTCCATCCGATTCGTGGTGGTATCCAAACGCATGGCGTTGGAAATATACGGACCGCGATCCAAGTCATTGACATACAGAGTGCTGATTTCCTTAACCCCAGCGTCAATCAACTTTTGCAATGAAACGTCGGTCAACTCGTCGTTGACGTGCGCCAGCAATTCGCCCGTGGTTTCGTCAACCACGTTATGGCCCAAAATCTTGCCGAATAAATAATCACGCGGCACCTCGAATTCCCTGACTCCGGCCTTCTCCATTTGCCGCACGTGTTTGGCGGTAATGCGGCGGCCTTCCTCGATCAACACCTTGCCGTCGTGCTTAATGTCGAATACCGCCATTTCGCCGCGCAAACGATCAGGCGCCACATGGAATAAAAACTTATCCTCGCCCAGAGTGAATTTATTGGTATCGAAGAAAATCCGAATCATTTCCTCGTTATCAAAGCCCAGCGCACGCAACAAAATCGTCGCCGGAATCTTGCGCCGCCGGTCGATACGCACGTACACCGCGTCCTTGTGATCAAACTCGAAATCCAGCCAGGAACCGCGGTACGGAATAATCCGCGCGTTGAACAGCAACTTTCCGGAAGAGTGGGTTTTACCCTTGTCATGATCGAAAAACACGCCCGGCGAGCGATGCAATTGAGAAACGATCACCCGCTCGGTGCCATTAATCACAAAGGTGCCGTTATCGGTCATCAGCGGTAATTCGCCCATGTAAACTTCTTGCTCGCGGATATCCTTCACCACTTTGGTATTGGCCGGCGCATCCTTGTCGTAAATGACCAAACGCACCAACACCCGCAAAGGCGCCGAAAACGTAGCCCCGCGTTGTTGACATTCCCTGACGTCAAAAGTCGGCTCGCCCAGGCGGTATTTCACATATTCCAAAACCGCGTAACCGGAATGGCTTACTACCGGAAAAACGCTTAAAAACGCTGCGTGCAAACCTTGATTGCGCCTTTTTTCCGGCTCAAGACCGGATTGTAGAAAATTCGCGTACGAATCGATTTGCGTGGCGAGCAGATAAGGCACTTCCAAAACTTCGGAGCCTTTGCCAAAATTATTACGAATGCGCTTTTTTTCGGTAAAAGAATAGGTCATATCGCTTCTATACCTTCGTCAGAGATGGTTACTACTGTTGACCGCCGTCAGCGCCTGAAGCGAATGCATCGGCGCGCGGCAAATCAAATTGGACAAACAGCGAAAGGCCGACGGCGTTAACGCCGTCAGCCCTAGGTTGCAGGTTAAAAACCCGAAGCCAAAATCAAATGGATTATCCAGGGAGTAGATAAGCGTGGTTCCCGCTTTGGCATCGGTGTAAGGCTCGTTGGTCAGCAGTCCGGCGAGATTAGTGATGAGGAGGAGGTTTTGGGGGTTGGCGGCGTCAAAG
>CAIYSZ010000036.1 GCA_903928965.1 uncultured Pseudomonadota bacterium | reverse complement strand
TGACTAATTCGCGGGCGGCATCTAGATCGCCGTGATCGCGGTAGCGTACGGCCAGGTCGTATTCTTGCTCGGCGCTTAGCCGAGGAATTTGCATGATGAGGTTTAAATAGGAATCAAACGTGCCAACCGATAAGTTGATCGGCAAAGCCAGGTTTTGGTTCATAGTCGCCTCTCCTTAGGAGTGTAAATGTGTTGAGTTAATTTTAGCACTCGTTTGGGTTGAGTGCTAATAATTTTTGGCGGCCGCAGGATAATCGCGCTAGTAAAGCATTAGGCTGTTGGTAACTTGTCGGCCTTGGTGGCCGGAACGGTTGTCGGGAGACGCCGTGAACCCGTCCATGGGGGCTTGGAGTCGGCATCCTAAGCCTCCTACACTCCCGCCAACCGTTCCGGCCGCCAAGGCCTTAAAGTGGTTGGCGGGCTGGTCGAGAGGCTGGTCTCGGCTGGACTGGTCGTGATATGGGTTATACTTTTGAGAGTTAATTATAAGTATGAGGCGAGGCATGAAGAAATTTATTGATAGCGCGGATACGTTGTTGGAGACCAGTTTGCGGGGTTTCGCCGCCGCGCACGCCGATATTTTGTATTTAGAGGAGCAGCCTACTTTTATCCGCCGCTTGCGGCGGAAGGCCGGCAAGGTGGCGGTGATTTCCGGCGGCGGTTCAGGGCATGAGCCTTTGCATGCCGGTTTTGTGGGGACGGGCATGTTGGACGCCGCTTGCCCCGGTCAGATTTTTACCTCGCCGACGCCGGATCAAATGCTGGCGGCGGCGGAGGCGGTGGATGGCGGGGCCGGGGTGTTGTTCATTGTCAAAAATTACGCCGGGGATGTGATGAATTTTGAGATGGCGGCGGAGTTGTTGGCTTTGCCGAACGCTTCGGTTTTGGTGAGTGACGATGCGGCGCTGCCAAAGACGCATGGCATAGGCCGGCGCGGCGTGGCCGGAACCTTGGTGGTGGAAAAAATCGTCGGCGCGGCGGCGGAAGCGGGTTTGGATTTGGCGGCTTGCCGGGCTTTGGGGGAGCGGGCGGCCAGTGTCACGGCTTCGATCGGGGTGGCGTTGTCGAGTTGCACGGTTCCGGCTTTGGGTAAGCCGACATTTCATTTGGCGGAGGATGAGATGGAGTTGGGGGTGGGCATACACGGCGAGCGCGGGGTAGCCACGCAAGCCATGGCTCCGGCGTCTGAAATTTGCCGTCAATTGTGTGATTTGCTGGCGGCGGAATTGCAGGTTCAAACCGGGCAGGCTATTTTATTGCATGTCAATGGCTTTGGGGCGACGCCGTTGGTGGAGTTGTATGCGATGTATCAATTGGCGGCGGATTATTGGCGGGGAAAGCAGGCGGTGGTGGCGCGTTCGTTGGCGGGTAATTTCACGACCTCGCTGGATATGGCGGGTTGTTCGATTACGGTGACGTTGTTGGACGATGAGTTGACGCGCTATTGGGATGCGCCGGTGCATACGGCGGCGCTCCGCTGGTGAGGTCCGGGGCGTCTAGTGCGGAGAACTTTAGACTCTACATTGGTTGCCGTTTTGCCTATATTTTAAGGCTGGGCGCCTAAATTTTGGCTGAGCGTTTGACAGACGGCGGCTATCATCAGCGCCGCCGTTTTGGCGCCGGCGTCGATGTGGCCGCGGCTGCGTTCGCCGAGGAAGGAGGCGCGGCCTTTGGTGGCTAGCATGTCGCGGGTGGCTTCGGCGCTGGCTTCGGCCAGGGGCGGTATTTGCGCCAGCAGTTCCGGCAGGGGGGCGGCGGCGTCCGCGTGTAGTTTTAGCGCGGCGGCGACTGGAATTAGGACGTCGAGCAAGGTTTTTTCGCCGGCTTCGGCTTTGCCGCGCTGCTTGACCGCTTCCACGGCTAGTCCGAAGGCGGCGGCGAAGTCGCTAACAGCCGGCTCGGCGGGAGCGGATTTGGCCAGGGCGATGAATAGGGTCGCGTAGAGCGCGCCGGACGCGCCGCCGACCTTGGACATGAGTAGCATGCCGATTTTGCGCCAGGCGTCCGGCCAGGGCTGGGCGGCGATGGCCGGCGCTTCGGCGGCCAGGGCTTGCAGGCCGTGTTGCAGGTTGAAGACGTGGTCGCCGTCGCCGATGGCTTGGTCGAGTTCGGTTACTTCGTCGGCGTGCGCGGCGATGGTGAGTTCGATTCGCAGGATCAGTTCGGGAAATAGGCTAGGGGTAATGGGCATATGGGTTCCAAAATCTGTCATGGGATTGGTTTTTAAAAGGCTGTTCGCGCAAAACCGGCCGCCAAGTCCTTAAGCGGCGGGGCGATTGCCGGGGGACGCCGTGAATGCGTCCGTGTAGGCTTGGGGTCGGCCCGGTCGCCAAGGCCTAGAGTGATTGGCTTATTAATCAGCATAGCGGGCGGGGGCGGGTTTGTCCAGCGGTGGGGATTTATTCGAGGATTATTTCTCTTATGGGTTCAATTTGGTATTTTTGCAGCAGGTAGTTTTCGAGCCATAAATCCGTGTTGGCGTGTTTGCTGGCGGCGGCGTCCGGGGTTTGCAGCAGCCGTTGGCGTACGGCGTGATGCGGCAGCAGCAGCAGTTCAATGTCTGACATGGCGACAAATTTATCCGGCGAGGTATTTTTGCCGTTAAATATTTTGAACAACTGATTTTTTTTCAGGCCGAGATGAATGTTCAATTCCTCGCGGAATTCCATGAATAAAGGCAAAAGATCGCTGCCGGCGTTGCGCTCTTCCAGCAATGGGTTTAAGCGGTGCAGTAAGTGGTGCACGGCGAAGCGGTAGAGCTCGGATTCGCGGACGAACAGGCGGGCGGCGGCGGCGCGCACCGACAGGCGATCGGCGTTATTCAGGCGCATCGAGACTATTTGCTTTTTGTCGTCTAGCTGGATGTCTTGTTCGTTCAACGCTGTTTACCTATCACCCCGCGGACAGGGTTGTCGACATAGTTTAAAGTATAGTCTGGTTTGCGTGGACGGGTTCATAGTGGTATTCAGCTATAAACCTAAGGCTCCCATGACTATTTTGCAGGTACTCTTACAAATTTATAACAGTAATGTTGCAATTTTATGACCGTGGCTATAAGCATGGCGGACTTCGCGGGAGGGGGCATGCAGTCCGCCGTGTTTAATCATGCTGTCATAAATATCGGTTATTGTTATATAAAATCTTTGGCTGTCCTTGTTTTACAAGCTGAGTCCGAGCGTGGAAAAGCGCGCGGGGCTTTTTTGAAGTACATTTGTATTACGTTTCCTGTTTTTGTCATCAAGTTGTAACCATGCGGCATGGCCGGCTTTGGGATAATAGATATTGTAAGATGCAAAAACTATGTTTTGCGCAATATGGATCAGGGAGTAAACAGGGAGCAGGGATGAAAAGGATAGGGAGTAGGCTAGGGAAGATGAAGGGAGTATGCAGATGTTGTTGTCCGTATTAATGTAGCAGGTTGCTTTGCGACCGCCGCAAAGTAGTTATAAATCGCTTTGATGGATATGGAAACATTCATCAGGCGATACATGAGTTTTTTATTATTTTTTAAGGAGTAAAAATGAAATTTACTAAATCTTTGATCGCCGCGTCCTTGTTGGCCGGCGCTTCCATGGCGCAAGCCGCGGATTTGAACGCTACTTCAGCTTTCTTGTCCGTTTATGACCCAGTCAAAGGCTTGACCTATGACTTGAACTTGGATGACGCGTTTGGCTTTAATTACGCTTCCGCTCCGACTCATTCACAATTTACCTTTAACTTGGCAAGCGACCCAAATTGGGTTACTTTCACCGGCGGCAATAACGCAAACTTGACAAACGACGGCGCTGTTTTTGCTGTCGCCGCTCAAAACCTGACCGCCATTGATTACACCAATACCGCTACCCCTTCTTATTCTAGCGGTACTCAATTGTCAGGCGCGGCAACCGGTATCTCATTGGATGTTTCTCGCGTTAACCAAAGCTTGACCGCAAGCAGCGATAGCGCGTTGGTAACCGACGCCAACGCCGCTTTGGGCGGTTGGGCGAGCGATAGCAGTGCTCTAGGCTCCAACTTTAGCAATCTGTGGGGCACCGGTCAAAACGTGGCTGCATCTTATGGCTCCCAAGTTAGCTTTTATAACGTGACCGGCGTCACCACCGGAAGCGGTATCCACAAAACTTTCACCGAAACCAACACTTGGTTGGGCTATTGGAGTGTGACTGGTGATACTTTGACCTATGCTACTCCAGTTCCTGCCGCTGTATGGATGTTCGGCACTGGTTTGATTGGCTTGTTAGGTTTGAACCGTCGTCAAAAATAAGCCTAGGCTTATCGCAGTACCTTCCGCCGGCATGCGAGCTTGCCGGCGGGATTTTTAAAACACCACTAAGTATTAAGGACTAAGACTATGAAAAAGCAATTATTGTCTATCGCTATTTTGGCGGCTATCGCCGCTGACGCCAGCGCCGCGTTTACCGGTATCGGCACCGCTACCGCTCCGGTAGTTGACCCATCCACCACCACCCCATTGTTTATCGGCGGCGCTTCAGCCGAGCGTGCTTACATTAGCACCTTGATTACCGCTAATACCGGTTTGGCCACCAACTTGCAAGTTTGCGATCAAACCCAACCTATTTACTACTGGGCCGACAACAGCACCTCAAGCCCAGGCTCCATCGGTAAAAACTACGATGTATGGTATTGCACCAAACAAAGCGCCAACACCAATTTGAGCAGCGCCGCTACCCATTTGTTGATACACAAACGTAGCGCCGGCGGTTCCGACTACGGTGTTGCTCCCATCATCAACCCTGCCTTGCAAATTGGTTTCCTGAACATTGCCAACAGCAACTGCGGCAACAACGGCACCACCGCATTGGCTGGCGGCGGCACTTTGTACAACTATTTGTGCACCGCGCCTAGCGGCCCGATCCCAACCTTGACCAACGCCACCGCCTCTACCGTTGACTTGGGCGTGTCCGACGTTGACCCGGGTAAATTTGTGGGCTTGAACGTAACCAGCGGTTTCAATGCTGTTACTCAAGCCGGCTTGGCTTCCATGACTATCCAATCCACCGCTACCGTGGTATTCGGCGAGCAAGTGACGTCTAAATTGTTCTGGGCCTTGCAAGCCGCGCAAATCGCGACCGGCCAATTGCCAAGCTCTTGCGTGGTTGGCACCAGCGTTTCCGAGGCTTGCACGCCTTCCCTGTCTTCCGCGTTGATCGCAGGCTTGCACTCTGGCGCGATTTTTGACTGGGGCTTGGTATTGGTTGGCAATTTGGGCACCGACTTGGCTACCTGGACCGCCGCGAACTATTCGCAATATTCTCCAGCCACCACCAACCCGCATATCGTGCGTCGCGCTGCTGGTTCAGGCTCTCAAGCGCAACACGGCATCCATTTCTTCAACTATCCTTGCGATTTGGGTGCGTATAGCACTGCTTCCGCGCCTGCCGACGACAATGGTCAAACCGAAAGCGGCGCAGGTTACATCATTCATGACGAAAGCTCCGCCGGCAACATCAATACCGCTTTGAAAGCATTGGATTTGGGCAATTCCGACCCTACCTTGGCAACTTCCGCCAACGCTGCTAACGCTTTCTCAACTGGCTCTACTGGTGGCGCACGTTGGGCTGTTGGCTTGAACTCCTTGGAGCAAACCACTTCATCTAGTTCTAACTACCAATTCGTGAAAATCGACGGCGTGGCGCCTACCTTGGCCAACGTCGTTACCGGCAAGTATCATGACTGGGTGGAAAACACTTTCCAATACAACACCAATCACGCGCCTAACACCAACGCCGGCGTAGTTGCGTTGCGCAATGAAATCATCAGCAAAGCCAACCATCCAGTTGTTTTGGCTGCCTTGAACCCAACCTTGACTCACTCGTTTGATGCAAGCAGTTCAGTTGCCGGCGCTTACTTGGCTCACCCAAGCTTGTACCCAGCAACCGTGCAATCCAACCAAGCTACTTTGTTTGACCCAACCAACCCGGTCAATCAGTTCACCTATGCTCCTAGCGGTGTAACCGGCGACAATTGCCGCGTACCAACCGTTTGGAACCCAGGCGGCGGTACTGTATATCCATACATCAGCCTGTAATATCAGGTTGGCCCAGGTTTAGGGCGGCGGCCGTTAGGCTGCTTTGAATCAAGGACGAAGCTGGCAAAGACCAACCATTGTAAGATGGTTGGTCTTTTTGCTTTAGTGGCGTTTCACATTAAGGTAATAATTCGCCGGTAAAATTCGTATAATATCGCGCTAATGCGCTGCTTATTCTCCTTATTTCCGATATTCATGCAGTTAAAGCAAATTCGATCAAGCACACTTGGCGGTTGGTTGTTGGCTCTGGCTTTCACTTGGCCATGTCAGGCCTACGCGGACGCGGCAGGCGAAGAAAATGCGCCGAAGAGCGGGTCAGGCGATAAAACCGCTTCGGCGGAAAGCGCGCGGGGTGGCGCGCAGGAGCAGAATCCCGCTAATCAATTCGATTTATGGGAATTGAGGATTAAAGGCGCGGTCACTCTGGAAAAAGGCGTGGTGGAACGGACGATTTACCCGTTTTTAGGGCCGCATAAAACCCTGGACGACGTGGATAAAGCCCGCGCCGCCTTGGAACACGCTTATCACGCGCAAGGTTTTCAAACCGTGGCGGTGGACATTCCGGAGCAGGACGTCAAAAACGGCGTGGTTTATTTGCAAGTGGTGGAAGGCAAGATTACCCGGCTCAGGGTTAAGGATTCGCGTTATTTTTCCTTGGGTAAAATCAAGGAGGCGATTCCTGAATTGGCGGAAGGGAACGTGCCGAATATGCCGAAAATGCAAAAACAATTGGCGGATTTGGCGGCGCAATCCCCCGACCGGCAAATTCAGCCGGTGTTGCGCGCCGGCGACACGCCCGGCACCTTGGAAGTGGATTTGAAAGTGAAGGACGAGTTGCCGTTGCATGCCCGGGTTGAACTCAACGGCCGAAATACTTCAACCACCTCGCGTCTGAGGCTGGTCAATTCCTTGCGTTACGATAATTTATGGCAACAAATGCACAGCGCCTCGGTTATGTATCAGGTGTCGCCGGAAAATAATTCGGAGGTGGATGTTTGGGCCGGCACTTACGCCATTCCGCTGGCGGAACAGGGTAGCCGGCTGGTATTTTACGGCGTGTCCTCGAATTCCAGTTCGCAAGTCGCCAGCGCCGGCGCAACGACGGTGATCGGCAACGGGGATATCTTCGGCGCGCGCTACGTGACGCCATTCAAGGCCTTGGAGACGTATTTCCATAGCGCTACCCTAGGCATGGATTACAAGCATTTCAAGGAAGATTTAAAAGTGCTGAATGCGAACGGTATTTCTACGCCGATTACCTATATGCCGTTTTTGGCGCAATATAGCGGAAACTTGCGCGGTAAGGATTACACCGGCAGCATGGATTTGGCGATGCATTTCGGGGTTAGCGGCATCGTCAGCGATCCGGCGCAGTTCGAGAACAAACGTCATTTGGCGAAAGCCGATTTTATGTATTTAACCGGCGATTTTAAATATCAGTACGATTTACCGTACGGCATGCTGGTGAAAACGCATATCGCCGGCCAGACCACTAATTCGCCGTTGATCAGTAACGAACAATTTTCCTTGGGCGGCGCCACCACGGTGCGTGGCTATTTTGAAACGCAGGCCTTGGCCGATGAAGCGGTGTTAGGATCTCTTGAGTTTTTGTCGCCGCATCTGGCGCCCTTGGAATGGGATTTTTTAAACCGGCTGAAGGCCTCGGCCTTCGTGGACGCGGCGCGCGGGTGGGTTATTAGCCCCTTGGCCGGAAATCCGAAAGGTTATGATTTATATAGCGCCGGGTTCGGTTTTTCATTTAGTTTATGGAAAAAGCTGAGCGGCGCCTTGGATTTGGGTTTTCCTTTCGTGGCTTTGGCGCCGGTGAAAAGCGGCGAGCCGCGGATGCATTTTTCCGTGGTTACGGAGTTTTAATGCCGGCTTTGAGGTTTTTGCAAGCTTATGCGCCTTGCGAGGCGTGTTCGGCGGTTAGCGTCGTCTAAAGATAAGATGTTGTGGTTATGGAAACAGTTTTCAGATTGAAGCCGATTACGGCGGGCATACGCACCGCGATCTTTAGCGGTTTATTCGCAGGCGCCAGCTTGGCGGCGGAGCCGACGCTGCCGGTTCCCGACGCTGCCTTTGTAGGTTACGGTAGAGCTGAGGAGCATGTAGTCGGCAATACTTTGTTTGTTAACCAGCATTCTGAAAAAGCGATACTGAATTGGGATAGTTTCAATGTGCCCAAGGGCGATACGGTGCAATTCGTACAGCCGGACGGCAGCGCGATTGTATTGAACCGAATTTTCGACAATTCGGGTTCCCCGGCGCAAATTTTGGGGCATATCAACGCCAACGGCGAAGTCTATTTGTATGACCAAAATGGCTTTGAGTTCTCCAAGGACTCCACGGTGGACGTGAATAGTCTGGTGGTGAGCACCTTGAACATCAGCGATGCCGTCTTCAAGAACAGTAATATCGCCGACGCATATGACACTAACAAAGCCGCCGCGCTGGACAATGGTAATAGCAAGGAAAGTTTGTCCACGAGTATCACCATAGATAAGGGTGCGTTGTTGCAGGCGGCCAAATCGGGCCGTATTATCGTCGCCGCCCCGACCGTGGAGAATAATGGAACCGTACAGACGGGAGCGGAGGGACAAATCCTGTTGGTGGCCAGTCAGGATAAGGTGTATTTGCAGCCGCATAGCACCAGTTACGGCGCCTGGAACGGATTATTGGTGGAGGTGGGCTCAGGCGGTAACGTGAGCAATAACGGCTTGCTCGCCTTGCGGCAGGGCAATATCACGCTGGCGGGTTTCGCGGTTAACCAATCCGGGCGGATTAATTCCACCACCTCGGTGAATATCAACGGTTCGGTGCGTTTGCAGGCCGGCGAGGGCTTGTCCACGGATGCAAATTTTGCCGCGAACGGCACCTCGGCGGAAATTACCGCTTTAAATACCAGCCGCGGCGCGGGGGCTGGCAATGCCGCCACGGTGACCCTGGCGAAGGGCAGCCAGATTAACATCAGTCCGGATAGCGATAATTCCACTTCATTGGATAGCGCGGCCAAGCCGCAATCCATTGTAGACGTTAGCGGTCTGTTGGCGGATTTTCAGGCAGGGTCCGTGGTCCGGGCGCCAGGGGCGCAAGTGAATATTGACGTCAGCGACGAGATAAGCGGTAAGGTTTTCGCTAATGATAGCCGGATTTATATGGATAATCAGGCCATTATCGACGTTTCGGGTCTGAAGGGCGTGAAGATAGCGGCGGATCGTGATGTGGTGCCGATTTCGGTGGAAAGTTTTGAGTTGCGTAATTCGCCGTTGCAATTGAGCGGGATCTTGAAAGGGCAGACGGTGTATGTGGACACCCGGCAGACTACGCAAATTATAGACACCAGCAAGGCAGCGGCGAATATTACCCGCGGCATAGACGAGCGCATGACGCAAGGCGGACAGATCAATTTTAATTCCGCTAACGGCGACGTGATTGTGAATAGCGGGGCGCAATTGTCGGTGGCCGGCGGCTCCCTGGCCTATCAAAGCGGGTATATTCACACGACCAGCTTGATCAATCAAATGGGGCAGATCGTCAATATCAGTCAGGCCAATCCCAACGTCAAATATACAGGTATTTACGGACAAATCACGCAAACCAGCGCCAAGTGGGGCACGAAACAAGTGTGGGACGCGGTGGATCAAGCCAGCATGCAATACATGCCGGCCTACACCCAAGGGGAGAGCGCGGGCGGGGTCAGCATTAACGCCGGGGCCTTGGCGTGGAGCGGAAGTTTGAGCGCGGGGGTGGTGAGCGGCGCTTATCAACGCGGGTTGTCGCAAACTCCGGAGGGCGGTTCTTTCTTGGTGAACTTGACGGGCACTAATGCCGCAAATGAAACGCAAAACGCGGTGTTTCAGTCTGATGCGGTCAATATTGCCTTGAATGCGGGTTGTTCGACTACACTTTGTTCGACCAGCGCTAGTCTCCCATCCGTCATATTCGATTCAAGCTTGACCAACCAGTCCGGAGTGCAGAAGTTTACCTTGACGACGACTCAAGGCAGCGTCAACTTTGCGCAAGGCAATACCTTAAATCTAGCCAACGGGGCCAGTTTGTCGGTCAGCGCCGCGCAAATTACCATGGATAGCCAAATCCGGGCCGCCGGCGGCGCGGTGGCGTTGACTGCGACCGGTTCAAACGCCAACGGTAATGTGATATTGGGTTCCAACGCCGGCATCGACGTTTCCGGGCGCTGGATTAACGATCAGCAGGCTTTGCAAGCCAATGGCGCGCAGGAAAATGATCCGCTGTACATTCAAGGCGGCAGCGTGATTTTGAATGCGGCGAATCAGGTAAGCGTGCCTCAGGGCGCTAGCATAAACGCCGACGGCGGCGCTTGGGTGAATAGCAACGGCGCGCTCACCGCCGGCGGCGGCGGCTCGATTGATATTGAAAATTCAGGCGCTAATGGCGATGCCATGGTGTTGCAGGGAACTCTGTCGGCCTATGGTTTGCAACAAGACGGCAGTTTGACCCTAGGCAATAATAATATCGTCATCGGTCAGCATGAAGCCGGCGATCCGGCTGGAGCCTTGACGCTGGGCGTTAGCAACGGGGCCTTCAATTTCGCTCAGCAGCTGGGCTTTAACACGATCACCTTAAAAGGCAATGTCGGATCGTCCACCGGCAATATTACGGTGAAATCCGGGGTTAACCTGGATTTACAAAGTGAGAATCGGGTATTGGCGAGTCATTATTTGAACCAGCCAACCGGCGCTTCAATTCAAGATTTCAGCAGTATTGCGCTGTCGCCGGAAAGTTCGCGGCCGACGCCGGTGTTAAATCTGATGGGCGGCGATTCCACGATGACTTTGCAAAAAAACAGCAGCATCGCGGTGGATATGAGTTCCGCCAGCAGCCAATCGGCGATCAATTTGACTACCCAAGGCAGTATTTATGCGGACGGCGCTTTGAGCGCGCCGGGCGGTCAAATCAGTATGCAAATTAATCCGGTTCCGGCGGACCCGTATAAGCCGGCGCAGGCGATTTGGGTCGGCGCGGACGCTAGCTTGTCGGTCAAGGGCGCGGCGCGCTTGAATCCGACGGACGGTTTGGGGCGCGTCACCGGCCAGGTATTGAACGGCGGCGATATTTCAATAAACGTCGAGCGCGGTTACGCGATTTTGCAACAAGGCTCGACGCTGGATGTTTCAGGCGCTAGTCAGTCATTGTCCATTTTGCAGCCTGGAGGCGATTCCGGCGCGCCTAGCGCCGCCACTTTGTCCGATGTCGCCTCGAACGCGGGCAACATTAAAATCAGCGCGGCTCAAGGCGCGGTTTTGGACGGTCAATTAATCGGGCATGCGGGCTCCAGCTCTACTTTGGGCGGCGCGCTGGAAATTGACGCGACTAATTTGACGAGTCCTCCCGATCCTACGGTTCAAGCCACATTCCCAACCAGCCCTTTGACTTTTGAAGTGGCGCAATCCAGCCAAGCGATACTGGGCAGCGGCGCGGCTTTTGGGGCTAGTTTGGATGCCCAGGGGGTAGAAGGCAAGTTTTACCTCAGCGCGGATAAAGTCAATAACGGCGGTTTCGCGGATTTGACCTTGTATGCGCCGGCGGCGGATAGCAGCGTGAATTTCAACGGCGGCGTCAATTTGAGCACTACCGCGCAAATCACGCTGGACGCGGCCAATATGAGTTGGTCGGCCGGGAATAATAGCGCCAGCGACACGGTGACCCTGACCAGCCCGTATATGGTGTTGGGTTCTTCCTACAATCGTAACGTCAGCGGGGCCTCTGTCCAAGGCGGCGGGGATTTTACCGCCAACGCCTCGTATATTCAATTGCAGGGCGCTTCGTTGTGGAGCGGGTTTTCCAGCGTGAATTTGAATAGCGCGCACGATTTGCGCGCCGTGGGCGAGTTGGTGAATCAGCAGAATTTCCTGGGGGAATTGAGCACGGCGGCGACGCTTAATTTAAGCGCCAGCCAGATTTATCCGGCGACCTTGAGCAATTTTACCTTTAGCTCCACGGGCAGTTCCGGCGCTAACGGCGCGATTAATATCAAAGGAGCCAATACCGATGTTTCGCCTTTGTCCGCGGGCGGCAGTTTGACCTTTCAGGCGGCGACCATTGATCAAGCCGGGGTGGTGAAAGCGCCGTTGGGCAGCATTACCCTAAGCGCCAGTAATACCTTGACGCTGGAAAAAAATAGCCTGACTTCCGTTTCGGCCGCGGGGCTGCTGATTCCCTTCGGCGTGGTGCAAGGCGGCGTGAATTGGCTGTATCCGCTGACCGCCGGGCAGAACCAGATTATTTCCACGCCGCCGACCAAGGAAATATTATTGCAAGCGCCCGATATTCAACAAAACACCGGCAGCGTGGTGGATTTGTCCGGCGGCGGGGATTTATTCGGCAGCGAATTCAAACCGGTGGCCACTGACGTCGCGGATTTCTTCACGCCTGGAAGTACCGGAACTTCAGCCTATGACGGCAGTTTTGCCGTCATACCCAGCTTGAATTCGGCATTGGCCCCGTATGATCCGAATTTTATGAGCAGCTGGAGCGACGCCAACGGAATCAATTACGCCCTGGGCAGCGAAGTGCATTTGAGCGCCTCGCAGTATCTGCCGGCCGGCGATTACACGATTTTACCGGCCTATTACGCCTTGTTGCCGGGCGCGTATCTGGTGACGCCGCAAGCCAATACCCAGGATCAAACCTTGACCACGTATTCGGCAAGCGGATTGCCGATTGTATCCGGTTATGAGCTGTTGGCTGGTACGTCCGCGCAAAGCGCGCGCGCCAGCGGTTATCAGGTGGAGTCCTCGGTGCAGGTGTTGGAAAATCATCCGGAATATGAAGTATTTTGCGCCGGACAGTGCGGCGATACCTTGGCGCAAAGCGAAACTCAGCTGAACGCGGCAGGGGCGACCACGCTGGCCGCCAATATGGCTGCCGCCTATAATTATTTGCTGAATCAGTCTTTGCTGACGCAAAATTTTTTCGCCACGCAGGCGGCGGCCAATAACGCCAGCACGCCACTGTTGCCGGTGGACAATGGTCAGATTTCGGTGGCCGCTCAATCCAGTTTGAGCTTGAACGGCACGCTGATTACCAGTTCCAAAGGCCGCGGGGCGCGGATGGATATTTCCGCCACCAATATTGAGGTGGTGCATAACCTGAGCGGGGCCGCGGCGGCGCCAGGCGTGTTGCAAATTCTGGACAGCAATCTGGCTAGTTTTAAGGTCGATAGCCTGTTTTTAGGCGGCAATAGAACTACTAATGAGGATAGTTACGCGCTCTCCGCTCCGGCGGCGAGCGGGGGCAATACGCTGACCTTGAACAGTGCGATCGGTTGGGCGGTAAATGATGATATTAGCGGTCCGGGTATTGCCGATGGGGCTTATATTACTAGTATTAACGGCGACACGGTAACGCTGAATAAGCCGCTGACGGAGTCATTGGCCGCGGGAACCTCGATCACGGATTTGAATCCGGTTTTGGTTGACGGGGCTACCAATGCTTTCGTGACCGCGCAAAATGTTAGCTTCGATAGCAATGTGACGCTGACCGAGCCCGATCTGGTGGTCGCCGCCGTGAACAACATTACGGTGGATGGCGTCAACAACAATGCGGCTAATGGCGCTATCGGGCCGGGCGCGCAGTTGACCGCCAGTTCCAGCCAGGGCGTGAATACCGGCGATACGCAGTATAATTTGATCGGCGATAGCGCGTTCCTGCGTTTGTCGGCGGACAATCAAGTGAGTATTAACCGGGTGAATTACAATGGGGCCGGCGGCGCGACCGGTGATTTAAGCATAGCCGCCGGCGCGGTGTTGACCGCGGAAAAATCCATGGCGCTGGACGGCAGCCAAGGGGTGCAATTGGCCGGGAGCATCGCGGCCGGCGGCAATGCGAGCCCGCCGGTTGGCGACGTGTACATCAACGCCGGGCAGGAGAATATTAATATCGGCGACGCCGCGTTGGTGAACTCGCTATCGAACGCCTTGAATTTGTCCAATGACCTATTGGCCGGTTTGAATTTGAACCAACTGAGTTTGAATACCGCCGGCAGCGTCAATTTTTACGGCAACGTCGGCAGCCAGCAATCGCCATTGACATTCAATAACTTGCAAATCAACGCTTCGGCCTTGATCGGCAATGGTTCTACCGGGCAAGCGGTTAATCTGCACGCGGAGAATTTCACGCTGCAAGGTTCCAGCGCCTCCAGTACTCCGACCGCGGGCGTGCAAAGTTTCAATCTGGAAGCGACGAAAACGATTACTATCACCGGCGGGAATGTCGGGTTTAGCGGTTTCAACAGCGTGACCTTGACCGCGGACAATCAATTTAAGGTGAGCGGGACTTCCACTTTGACCATCGCCGCGACCACTCATTTGAATAGCGGTTATTTCTCCACCAGTAACGGGGCCGATTTGAACGTGAACGTCACTAGCGGTCATGCCTTAAATGTCGGCCGAGTGGGTACTTTAAGCAATGTCAGCCCGGACGCGCTGGGCGGCGCGCTGAATTTGCAAGCGGATGCCATCAATTTTAACGCCTATGCCTTGTTGCCGGCCGGGAATTTAACCCTGTCCGCGCAGGGCAACGGGGCGAATCAAGATGTGGCGATTGGGGCCAACGCCGATATCGATTTAGGCGGTCGGACGGTTTATTACGGCACTTCCGTGGATTACGCCAACGGCGGCAATTTTACCGCCAAGTCGGCGAATGGGGTGGTCTACATGGCCGGCGGCTCGAGCGTGAACGTCGCCAGCGGCGGCGGTTCGGCGGCGGCGGGGACGTTGACCTTTGACGCGGCCAATCAATCGGTGATTATCGATTCTAAAGCGGCGATCAACGCCGCCGGCGGCAGCGCGTCGTTTGACGTGAATGATTTTAGTCATAGCTATAGTCAGGACGCCAGTCATGAAACCAGTAGTTTTGATCAGTTAGTTCAGGTATTGAATCAGGCCGGCGTGACCGGCGAACTGGATTTCCGGGTCAGGAATGACGCTATCAGCGCCGGCGCGGGGGACGTGATTAACGCGCGCACGGTAAATCTGACGGCGGATCAGGGCAGTGTGACTTACGCCGGACAGATTAACGCGGACGGCTTGACCGGACAGTATACGCTCAGCGCCGCGGCGGATAAGGGCGGCGACCAGTTAACCGTGGCTAACGTCAGCGGTTTGGAAATAGGGGATAGTTTGAGCGGCGCCGGTTTGGCGGCCAATACCGTGATTACCGGCATTTCCGGACATACGGTGACTTTGAGTTCCGCCTTGACCGGCGCTCTTTCGGCGGGCGCGGCCATTAGCGATGGGTCGCTGTGGGTTGCGAATCACTCGATCACCAGTTTGGATGAAACGCAATCCAATGTCGTCGGCGTCGCCAGCATCGCCGGCTTGACGCAAGGGGATGTCCTTTCCGGCGCCGGTTTGCCGGTTGGAACCGAGATTAGCTTTCTTCCGAACAAGCAAACCACGTTAAATGGGGTGACCGACTATTGGCTGGTACTCAGCGATACGCCGACTACAGCCTTGACCGCGGGCGCGCAATTCAGCGACGCCAGTAGCGGGGCGAGCGTGACGCTGGCGGCGCATGATAATACGTGGATGCCGTCGAATACCATTACCCTGGATAGCGTTAGCGGTTTGCAGGTCGGCCAGCATTTGGTCGGCGCGGGCTTGGCGGAAAATACCACGATTACCGGTATTTCCGGCAATACGGTGACTTTGAGTGCGTTGCCGTTGGCCAGCGCTGGAAATTCAGATGGCAGCGTGGTTCAGGCGGCGGCCAAGGTTGCCGCGGTAGATGCCGCAAGGGTTACTCAAGTTGATGCCGGTTCGGTGAACATTTACGCCGGCGGCGGAATTACTTTGGCGCAGGGCGCGGTCATTTCGGCGCAAAGCGCGTGGGGCAAGGGCGGCCAAGTGTTATTGTCATCCTTGACCGCGCCGAGCGCGGCCGGGGGGGTGGCCTTGGATAGCGGTTCAAGCATCCTGGTTGGGGGTTCTTCCGATGTGAAGGGCGGCCAAGTGACCTTGCGCGCGCTCCGGACCGGCGACGGGACGGATACGCCTTATGGGGTGAATATTACTAATCTCGCCGGAACGGTGAGCGGTTATTCCTCGTTCACGGTCGAGGCCGTGCGGCAGTATGGCAATCAGGATATTGACATTGCCGGCATGCCGGCGGGCTGGATTGACAATGTTATTCCGCAAATTCAAACCGATACCGCTGCTTACATGGCTGGGGCCAGCATCGCCGGCTTAACCGCTCAATATGCCAACCTGAATTTTATGCCTGGGGTGGAGATTGATTACAACGGCCCGTTGTCGCTCAATAATACTTGGGATTTGTCCAGCTGGCGTTATAACAACGGGCAAGTAGGCGATTTGGTGATCCGCTCGACGGGCGGCGTTACGTTTAATGCCTCCTTGAGCGACGGTTTTCAGTCGGGCAATTTTACCGGGGCCAAAAGCGCTAGCGGCGTGCAGGTGGTTGATCAGTTGATGCAGGGCGCATCCTGGTCGTATACGCTGACCGCGGGTTCCGATTTGAGTAGCGCCAACCCGAACGCGACCCTGACGGGCGCGGGTAATTTAACGGTCGGTAATGCCGATGCGGTGGACGCCAATGATCCGCAAGTGGCTATCCGCACCGGAACCGGTAATATGCATTTGAACGCCGGTCAGGATATCGTCATTCGCGGCAATGGCACGGTGTATAGCGCCGGCCAGGAAAGCAGCGCCCAGCCTTTCGGCAATTTGACCGATTCCGATGTCAGTACTTATTTCTTGGTTGAATATCCGATCAACGGCGGCGAGATTAGTTTGCATGCCGCGGGTGATGTGATCGGCGCGGTCAGCGGCACGGATTACAATAATTGGCTGTTGGCCTTGTGTTGCAATCCTGTCAGTTCAACGGTTACCAGCATTTATCAACCTACTGCCTGGGGGGTGGTCTTGGGCTACGTCCCGAACTCCAACACCCAGATCTATAATGCAGGCGGGCCGGCGTTCCAGGAAAATATCGGTTCTTTCGGCGGCGGCAATGTGACGATCAAGGCCGGAGGCAATATCACTAATCTGGAGTTGGCGATGCCCTCCACCGGCAAACCGGTGGGTTCTACCACTACTCCGATCAAATCGGGCGTGACTACTCCCCATTTAAAGAATTTTACCAGTAACGTAGTGGATATCGAAGGCGGCGGGGTGATGACGATCAGCGCCGGCGGGGACATTCAGGGCGGCAGCTATTATTTGGGCAAGGGCGAGGCCTCTATTTCCGCGCAAGGCCAGGTGGGGGCGGGGGCAAACGGGGCTTGGAGCGACGGCCCGCAATTATATAGCGGAGACACGCAATTCTACGTTAACGCCAATAATGGGATAAGCCTGGGCGGAGTGGCCGATCCGATGACGGGAATGCAAGATTTATATTTAAAAACCAATTATTATCCGTCCAGCAGTTCGTTTTTTAGTTATACCGACGCCAGCGGGGTGGCGGCTAAAACCATAGCCGGCGATATCAATCTTAACGGCGGCGCGGACATTACTCAAGTGTATCCGGCCAATCTGGCGGCCACGGCTTTCGGCGGCAATATCATTTTGAACAGCGCCTTGACCATGTTCCCGTCCTCGGTCGGGCAATTGAATTTGTTTGCCGATCAAAGCATTTATTCCGCCAATTCACTGAGTATTGATACTTTGCTGATGTCGGATTATTCCGTGAATGCGTCCGTGGGCGGGCTGCCGACCCTATTGAATCCTAACCCGTCCGGCGTCTTGAATAATATAGGCAATTTCTTGGGTGGCAATCACGCTAGCGACGCCAGCGATACGCCGTTGCACGTGAATGATTTAAAGCCGGTGAAGGTGATCGCCAAACAGGGCGACATCAAAAATATAGGCTTTAATTTGCCGAAAATGGCGGTGATTCAAGCGGGACAGGATATCAGCAACATCAATCTGTCGGTGCAAAACATACACAATAGCGATACCACTATTCTTGACGCCGGCAGGGATTTGATTTATCCAACTCAGTTGTCTTCCTTTACCGGAACCATCATCAATAATCCGAACAAAATTCAAGTGGCGGGTCCCGGCGACGTGCTAGTGGAAACCGGACGCAATTTGGATTTGGGCGCTTCCAGCGGTTTGCTTACGGTCGGGGATAAAAATGGCCCTTTAGTAAACAATGTTGCCACGACCAATTCGGCGCTGATTACGCCGTATTTCGTCAGTTCCGCTAATCTAGGGACGAGCGCCAATCAATTAGTGTTGCTGAACACGACCGGTTTGGTGGTGGGTCAGCAATTGACGAGCTTGTCTACCGGTTTTACCGCCAGTATTACCGCCATCAAAGGCAATACCGTGACTTTGAGCGCTTCTCCAAGCGCGGCGATAGACTCGGGTTCGGTCTTCTCGGTGTCGGATAGCGCCTCAAGTTATTTCTTGGCCGGAACCGCGCGCGCCGGTGATACGGTGTTGAATTTGCAATCCAGTAGCGGCTTGCTGGTCGGAGAACAACTGACGGGCTCCGGTTTGGCCGATGGTACGGTGATTACTAAAATTTCCGGGAATACGGTGACCTTGAATACGCCGCTGAGCGCGGGGATACAATCAGGGGCGCTGGTGTTGCAGTCCACCAAGGATGCGCCGGGCACTTATTTGGCCGACGTGAACAATGGGGCCAGCATCACGGCGGTCGCCGGCTTGCAAAATAGCTCGACCGGCCAATTTACGCTGGGTCAAAGCGCCGCCAAGGGCAGTGAACAATTAACGCTGACCAACGTTTTCGGCTTGCAAGCGGGGGATGTTTTGAGCGGCTCCGGTTTGGCCGCCGGTTCTGTGATTACTAAAATTTCCGGGAATACGGTCACTTTAAATACTGCCTTGACGGGTGATATTGCAAAGGGCGGCTTGATTTCAGATAGTACGCTGTTCGGATCGAGCCAATTTAGCGGCAAACAGGATTTTGTTGATTTTATGAATAGCGATCTAAGCTTGCAGGCTTATATCGCCCAGTTGATCAAAAACGAGGCGCAGTTGGCTTCTAACGGGGCCAGTTCGCAAGAGTTGAACATTTACAAGTCCACCATTGCGCAGTATCAGGCTTTGTTGCCGGAATTCGAGCAAGCCAAGACGGCGGCCACGGCGCTTATCGTTAATTTTATGCAGCAAACGCCGGGTTATGTTTATAAGAACGACGCGCAGACGGTTTCCGATTTCAGAGCCTTAAGCAACGATCAAATTCAGCCGCTGGCGATGCAGTTGAACAATTTGTTGTTGCCGCTGCTGTATCAGGAAATTTTGATTAACGGCTCTGCTTCCGCTAGCGATAAGGCCTTGGGTAATAGTCTGGGTTACGGCGCTATCGGCGCCATGTTCCCAGGTTCCGCTTGGCAAGGCGACATGGCTATGTATTTCAGTACGCTGCAAACGGTAAGCGGGGGGAATATCAATCTATTAACCCCAGGCGGCGGGGTGGACACCGGTTTGGCGGTGGCGGTCGGTTTTAGCGGCTTGACAAAAGGTGCGAATGATTTGGGCGTGATTGCCGACGGTCAGGGCTCGGTCAACGCGGTCGTTAACAACGATTTTACGGTGAATACCTCGCGGGTGTTTACCTTGGATGGCGGCGATATCATGATTTGGTCCTCCAACGGGAATATCAATGCCGGCAAGGGCGCGAAAACCGCGCTGGTCGCGCCGCCGGTGGTGGGCGTATACGTAAACGGCGATTTAACGTATCAGCAACAGCCTGGCGTTTCCGGCAGCGGTATCCGCACCGAGGGCGCTTCGCCCGGCAACGTGTCTTTGTTCGCGCCGAACGGGGTGGTCAATGCGGCCGAGGCCGGTATCGCCGGTAAAAACGTGACGATTTCGGCCACCGCGGTTTTGGGCGCGCAAAACATTTCCTTTAGCGGCGTCGGCACCGGGGTGCCGCAAGCTTCGACCTCAAGTTTGGCGGCAGGTTTGACCGGCGCCAGTAATTTAGGCGCTAGCGTCAGTCAGGTGGCTCAATCGGCCATGGAGGACGAATCCAGCGGTAAGTCAAACTCTAAGACGAATGCGAACTTGAGTTTGCTGACCGTGGAGTTGATCGGCTACGGTGATTAAATCCGTTTAACCGTGCCTTTCACGTTACGTTAGGCTGTGGCGCAGCGGCTAGCTGAAACGCGGAAGGCGCGGTTTTCTTGGCATTTTTTCCGGTAGCCGTCTAAGTCATATTAATGTAAAAATTACTTGTCATAATTGAAAGGAAGCTTTGGTTAGAGAAAAATATGAAACTATTCATTAGCATTTTACTGGGTTGGTTCCTACTGCCCATGCACGCCCACGCTTGGTGGAACGAGGATTGGGGATACCGGAAGAAAATCAGCATAGACGCGCAAAAGTTGCAGCAGGATGCGGTGAAAATACCGGTGGACGGTTTGGCGTTGGTGAGGTTGCATACCGGCAATTTCACTTATTTTGCGGATTTGGGCGATAAAGGCAAGGATATTCGCTTTATGGCCGGCGATGATAAGACTCCGTTGAAGTTTTACATCGAAAAAATTGACACTGTGAATGAAATGGCGTTGATTTGGGTGAAGCTGTCCAAGGAGGTAGCCAACGCCAGTGAGCCGTTTATCTGGATGTATTACGGTAATCAGAAAGCGGTGGAGGCTTCCGAGCCGGCGGCGATTTTCGACGTGAATACCCTGTTGACCTACCATTTTGAGGATGGCCCGGTGCATGACGCCACGGCCTATAATAATCAGCCGGCATTGGCCACCAGTACGCCTCTGGAAGGCGGCGCGGCGGGCGCGGCGGCGGCGTTTAACGGTTCTCAGCAAATCCGCGTCGCCTCTAGCCCGGCGATTGCGATGCAAACCAGCGTCGGCTGGACTTTTTCGGCTTGGGTGAAAATTGATCAGGCGCAGACCGAGGGCGTGGTTTTTCAACGCGACAGATTGACTTTGGCGGTGCGCGGGCAGAATCCGGTGTTGCAAGTCAGCGGCAAGGAATTGCTGAGCCCGGTGGGTTTGAATTTGGCCGGTTGGCATTTTCTAGCGGTTTCAGCCGCCGCCAACGGTTTTACCTTGTATGTGGACGGCAAGCCGCAAGGCATTTTACCGCCTGATTTGTTGTCGGTGTGCGACGGCGACATCACAATCGGTTCGGCCTTGGAAGGTTCGCGGGGTTTGGCTGGGGCTATCGATGAATTGAGCTTGCATAAGACCGCCTTGGATCAGAATGCGTTGCAATTCGCGGCCGTGATGGAAGGGCCGTCCGATGGCGTGATTACTTATGGCGAGGACGCCACGCCGGATAGCGAAGGCGAGGGCGAGTCTTATTTCGTGGCCACCTTGAACAACGTAACCGTTGACGGTTGGGTGGTGATCGGGATTTTGGGCGTGATGTTTATCATCAGTTGGATTGTGATGATCAGCAAGGCTATTGTGTTGGGCCGCACGGAAAAAGAGAACAAAAAGTTCGAGGAGGCATACGCCAAGCTAGGCTCCAACGATATTACGAGCTTGGATCATGAAGATGACCCCGACGCCGCTGATTTCGACGAGTCGCCGTTGTTGTTGTCGTTGACCGGTAATCATGCCGAGTTCGCCGGCTCTTGCATCTACAGGGTATATCATACCGGGGTGCAAGAAATCAATAAACGGATTAACGGGCATACCACCGCGGTTGGCGTGAATGATCAAGTGCTGTCTCCGCAATCCTTGAGCGCGGTGAAGGCCTCGATGGACGGGGTGATGGTGCGCGAATTGCAAAAATTAAATTCACAGATGGTGTTGTTGACCATCGCGATTTCCGGCGGTCCGTTTCTTGGTTTGTTGGGCACCGTGGTGGGGGTAATGATTACTTTCGCGGCGATTGCGGTGAGCGGCGAGGTGAACGTGAATGCTATCGCTCCCGGTATCGCGGCGGCGTTGACCGCCACGGTGTGCGGTTTGGCGGTGGCGATTCCGGCCTTGTTCGGTTACAACTATTTAGGCAGTAAGATCAAGGTGATTAGCGCCGACATGCAGGTGTTCGTGGATGAATTCCTGGCATTGCTGGCCGAGCAGCATAGCGAGTAAGCCATGCCGCCGGCCTTAAGCGCGGCGTTAGCTACTTTATTATTGGGTTAATTGAGATATGAAAGTTCAAGAAGAAAACGCCGCGTACGATGAAATTAACGTGACGCCGATGCTGGATTTGGCTTATGTATTGTTGGTGGTGTTCATTTTGATGACCACGGCGGCGGTGCAGGGGATTCAGGTTAATTTGCCGAAAGCCAGCAATGCGCCGAGTTTGGCTAAGCCGCAGACTAAGGCGATTACCGTGACCGCGGACGGCACTATCTTTTTGGATACCTATCCGGTGACCAAGGAGCAGTTGGAATCGACTTTGATGCAGTATAAGGCGGCGAATCCGGAATTGCCGGTGGTGGTGAAAGGCGACGCCACGGTGCAGTACCAAAACGTGGTGGAAATTCTTGCCTTGTTGGGTAAGTTGGATATCACGCAAATCGGTTTGGTTACGCAGAATTTGGTTAAGTAATTGGTCAAGTCATTAATGATCAAGTGGTTGACATGAGTTCGCAAAAAAAACATTTCCGGGTTTATATTCCGAAGATTATTGGCGTGGCGTTGCTGATAATCGCGAGTGTGGCCATTTTTATAGTGATTAGAGGGTTTTTGGTCAATAAGCCGGCGAAAAACGAGAAGAAGATTCAGCCGATTACCATATTGAAACCGCCTCCGCCGCCCCCGCCGCCGCCGAAGATTGAGAAGCCGCCCGAGCCGGAAATGAAGGAGAAGATTGAGGATCCGGAGCCGCAGGAAGAAGATAAGCCGATTCCGGATACGCCGGACGAGGCGCCGGCCCGCGATTTGGGCTTGGATGCGGAAGGGACCGCGGGGTCGGATAGTTTTGGCTTGGCCGCGCGCAAGGGCGGGACCGGCTTGTTCGGCGGCGGCGGTGATCCTTACGCTCATTATGGCTCAATGGTTAAGAATGATGTGGCGTCTTTATTGACTAGCCACGACGAGCTGCGGCGCAAGGCTTATACCGCGATCGTGAAAATTTGGCTGAAGTCGGACGGTACGGTGGAACGTATTGATCTGGCCAAGGGCAGTAACGATCCCGAAATTGATGATTTGATAAGCCGGTTGTTGGATAAATTGAAAAAGGTTAACGAACCGCCGCCGCCCGGCATGCCGCAACCCATTAAATTGAAAATTTCTTCACGCATTTAGTATTGACTACAGGTATCAAAATGGCGAACAAGACACAGCTGATGGCGTTGCTGCTATCCGGGCTGATTGGCGTAGCGCAAGCGGATGAAAAGGAAGAGCTGCTTAAGTTGCGCAATACCACCACCAATTTGATCAAGCAATTGGTAAAGCAGGGCATTTTGAGCGATAAAATGGCCAATGAAATGATTAAGCAGGCGGAAGTCGATGCGGACAGGCAGGTCGCCGAGGCGCGCGCCGCGAATAAATCCGCTTCCGGCGGCGCGGCGGGAGGGGGCGGCGTTGCCGCGCCGCAGGTTCCGGCGGATGAAGTGCGGGTTTCCTATGTTCCGGATTTTGTTAAGGACGAGATACGGCAACAAGTGCGTAATGAATTGCGTGAAGAGGTTGTGGGCGATGTGATGCAAAAAGCGAAGCAGGAGCAATGGGGTTTGCCCGGCGCTTTGCCCGAATGGACCAAGCGGTTTAAGATGTCCGGCGATTTGCGCTTGCGGGAGCAGTCCAATTTCATGGACCCGACCAATATCGATAATGCCAAGACGCCTTATTATTACAATTTTCAGACCTTGAACACCCAGGGGAACGGTATCTCCGCCGCCGGGGTGAATGCGCTGTATAACACTACTCAGGATAGGAACGTGTCTCGGGAGCGTTTCCGGTTGGGGATAGATGTTGACGTGGCGAAAAACCTTGAAGCGGGCATTCGTTTGGCGACCGGTAACACGCCTAACCCGGTGTCCACCAACCAAACCTTGGGCAATACCGGGGCGCAGTATCAGTTTAACTTGGATCGGGCTTATTTGCGCTATAACTTGTTCGATGAAAATAATTTCAATTGGCTGAGCGTATTGGGCGGCCGTACGATCAATCCGTTTTTTACCGCCGGCAGCGAGGTGGTGTGGGACGAGGATTTGTCGTTCGAGGGTTTTTCGGCGACGGCGCGGAAAAAATTGTCTAACTCGGATTTGGCGGATGACGTGGGTAGCACTGGGCCGGTGTTTTATGCTACCGCGGGTATTTTTCCGTTACAGACCGCTAACTTGATCAATGGCTTAAGTTCGCGCGATAAATGGCTGTACGGCGGGCAAACCGGTTTGGAATGGGCATTCGACAATCAGGATAACTTTAAATTCGGCGCCGCTTATTATGATTATCAGAATATGAAAGGGGTGACGAACACCACCGGTCAAGGAAATTGCGCCAATAACAGCGGTGACGTGCAGCAGTCCGTGCCGCAGTTTATGCAAGGCGGTAATAGTTTGATCGGTTTGTGTAACATCGTGTCTAATGGCGTGGTGACGGGCCCTGGGTTGTTCGGTTTGGCGACAGACTATAAGATTTTGGATTTTAACGTGTTATACGATTTGGCCTTGTTTTCGCCGCTGCATGTTAAGTTTAGCGGCGATTTCGCGAAAAACATCGGTTATGATGCGAATCGGACTATTGTTTTGGCCAATTACGGCAACGATTACGCTCCGAAGACGATTGCTTGGCAATTTAAGGTGGATTTCGGCTGGACCAAGTTACACCATTTCGGCAATTGGAACGTGTTTGGCGGTTACCGGTATGTGGAACGGGACGCGGTGTTGGACGCTTACACGGATTCCGATTTTCATAACGGCGGCACCAACGTGAAGGGTTGGCTGGTTGGCGGAAACTATGCGTTGATGCGTAACGTTTGGTTGACCGGGCGCTGGATGGCCGGCAGTATCATTACCGGTCCGCAATGGAACATGGATGTGATGCAGATGGATTTAAATACCCGTTTCTAAGCTAAGTTTATGAATAAACATAATATTTTGTCTGTCGGATGTTTCTTGGCGCTGGGCGTTTTGGGTCTGCTACAGCCTTTGTCCGCAGCGCAACGGGATAAAGGCGATGCGGCGCTGCAAAAATTGCAGGCCACGCTGAAGAGCATTACCAGCGAGCGTGACGCGGCGAAGACGGAGAGCGCTAAGTTGACCACGGAGTTGGAGCAGTTGAAAAAGGATAGCGCTAAGGCGGCGGCGGCGGCCGAGGCAGCCAAGGAGCAGTTGAATACCGATTTGGCGGCGCAGAAGTCAACAAATGACGAAACCAAGGATCGCTTGGATAAAACCACCGCTCGATTGTTGGAGGTGATTGATAAATATAAGGCGTTGAATCAGTCCAAGAATGAGTTGTCTAATGAGTTGGCGTTGTTGAAGCAGCAGCATGAGGCGACCACGCAGCAGTTAAGCACTTGTACCGAGCATAACGTGAAATTGTATGAGGCCGGCAAGGATTTGTTGGAGCGCTATAATACCAAGGGAACTATCGCCGGGTTGTTGCAGGATGAGCCGCTATTGCAGTTTAACAGCGTGGAGATGGAGAATATTTTGCAGGACTATGAGGATAAATTGCGTTCCGGGGAATATAAGAAGTAATTCCGTGCTTGCTTGGCAGTTTAGTAACAAGGCTTTTCTGTTTTTTTTTCGGTTTTTGTAAGCGGATGGCGTAAAAATGGCCTTGGCGCTTGGTTTGCGCGGGCTTGTCTCGGTTAAGGAACTCCGGATTAAATCAATTTTTCATGAAAATCATGCGTATAAGTCATTGATTCAATCGATAATAAAGTATGCGGAAACCAAATAATCAGAGATTCCTTTAGCAGGCTGTTGAAAAATGCATTTAGTCAAAAAAGCAACACTACATCTTGTGTCCATGCATTTTTCAATTCACAATATATTGATCAAGTTTGACAATATTTTGAGAAAATCGACAGCCTGTTAGATGGGTGGCTACAGTCATTTATTCTACCTAAGCTATTAACCTTAAGCTATTAACAAGCAGTCTCTATTTGCGGGTCATTAGTAGCGTAAGGTCTTGTAAAAAGTCTTTTCACATTTCATGAGCCATTGAAATTGTCTTAATCCAGCAGCGGTTCCAGATAGCGCCATATGTAGCCGGCGATAAGCGGCTGAGCTTTTGTGTTTGGATGAAGGCCGTCGGCTTGCATCAGCTCGGGATGGTCGGCGATGCCGTCTAAAATAAATGGCGCTAGCGGGAGTTGCATTTTCGCCGCCAGTTGGGGGTATACTTGATAAAAAAGATCAATGTAGCGTTTTCCGTAATTGGGTGGTATTTTCATACCCAGTAATAGCACTTTGGCACCGCTGTCTTGGCTTAATTTTACGATGTCGGCCAGGTTGTGTTTCAGTTCGACGGCGGAAAGTCCGCGCAATCCGTCATTGGCGCCGAGTTCCAGTAGGACGATGCTTGGCCGGACGCGCGCGAGGGCTTGAGTGATGCGCGCTAGGCCGCCGGCGCTGGTTTCGCCGCTGATGCTGTCATTTTCAAGGCTGTAGCCGGGTTTGTGTTGGCGTAATTTTTGCGCTATCAATTGGGTCCAGCTTTCGGTCAAGTTCATGCCGTAGGCGGCGCTGATGCTGTCGCCGAATACCAATACGTTTTTTTCCGCGCCGCGGGCGGCGGGCAAGGCGGTTAGAAGCAGGCTTATCAGGAGTAAATAATTCATGGGACAAGGTGAAGTTTTGGCTTTGGAAGACGGGCTCATTGTAGCGCGGAATTTATGCAAATGGGCGCATACGGCCGCGGGCAGGTTGACGATTTTGTCCGAGGTGAATTTAGCCGTGGCGGCCGGGGAGAGTGTGGCGATTGTCGGCGAGTCAGGGTCCGGCAAGTCGACTTTACTGGGTCTGTTGGCGGGCTTGGATACGCCAAGCCGCGGTGAGGTTTGGCTTGACGGCGTGAATTTGGCGACGGCGAGCGAGGATGAACGGGCGGAATTGCGCGGCCAGTTGGCTGGTTTTGTGTTTCAGTCGTTTTATTTGCTGCCGCATTTAACCGCATTGGAGAATGTGATGTTGCCGTTGGAGTTGAAAGGGGTGGGCGCTGCGCGGCGTTTGGCGGCGGATTTTTTGGAGCGCATTGGTTTGGGCGGGCGTTTGACGCATTTTCCGCCGCAATTGTCTGGCGGCGAGCAGCAGCGGGTGGCTTTGGCGCGGGCTTTTGTGGCGGAGCCGGCGGTATTGTTTGCTGACGAGCCAACCGGGAATTTGGATAGCCGTACCGGTGGGCAGGTGATGGATTTGTTGTTCGATTTGAATGGCCGGCGGCGTACGGCCTTGGTTTTGGTGACGCATGATATGGCGCTGGCGGAGCGGTGCGGGCGGGTGGTGCGGTTGCAGGCGGGGCAAGTGGTATGAATGTTTGGCGTTTGGCCGGAAAAATGTTGTGGCGGGATGTGACGCGTGGCGATTTGACGCTGTTGGCGGCGGCGATGGTGTTGGCTTGCGCCTGCGTTTCAGGAATTTTGGCGTTTAGTTTGGGCGTGCGGCAGGGTTTGCAGGATCAGGCCGCGGAGTTTTTGGCCGGCGATTTGGCGGTCGCCACGTCGCGGCCGATGCCGGATGAATGGCTGGCGCGCGCCAGCGCTGTCGGGCTGCGTCAGGCCAGCACGCTGGAGTTCAATAGCATGTTGCTGGAAAACGGGGAAATGCAGTTGGCGGCGGTGAAGGCGGCGAGCTCGGATTATCCGTTGCGCGGCCGGTTGGCGTTGGCGGAGTCCGGCGCCGTGGCGCATGGGCCTGCGCCCGGCGAGGCGTGGTTGGAGCCGCGTTTGATGTCGGCTTTGCATTTGACGCTCGGTCAGCGGGTGACGGTGGGCGAGTTGAGTTTGCGGATCGGCGGAACCTTGACCGCGGAGCCGGATAAACGCGGCGGTTTATTTAATTTGGCGCCGCGGTTGCTGATGCATAGTCAAGACGTGGCGGCTACCGAGGTATTACAGCCTGGTAGCCAGATGCATTATGCTTATCAGTTTAGCGGTCCGCCGGAGCGAATCGAGGAATTCAAACAATGGTTGCAGCCGCGCTTGAGTCCGGCGCAGCAATTATTGGATTTTCAGCGGCAACGGCCGGATTTGGATTCCGCCATGCAGCGGGCGGAGCAGTATCTGGGCGCGGCCGGCTTGGCGACTTTGTTGGTTTGCGGCATGGCGGTGGCCTTGTCCGGCGGGTGTTATGCGCGGCGGCATTTCGACGCGGTGGCGATCATGCGTTGTTTGGGTTTGCGGCAGCGTGAGGTTTTGGGCTTGTACGGGCGGCATTTTTTGTTGCTGGGCGTGGCTTGCGGCGTGGCGGGCTGTGCTTTTGGAGGTGGTTTGCGATGGTTGTTGGGGCGCGGCTTGGCCGGTTGGTTGCCGGTGGGCGAGGCCGATTGGCAGGCTTATGCTTGGGCGTTCGCCGCCGGTTTGGCGGTGATGTTCGCGTTCTGCGCGCCGCCGCTATGGCGATTGCGGGCGACCCCGGTGTTGCGGGTGTTGCGGCGCGAGTTGCAGCCGCCGCCGTTACGCGCCCTGTTTTGGCATGCCGGTTGGTTGCTGTTGACCATGGGGTTGCTGCGCGCTTACACCGCGGATTGGGTCAAGGCGGGGTTGGCGGCGGGCGCTATCGGCCTTACGCTGTGGGGTTTGAATGTTTTGGCGTCCATCGGCTTGCGCGCTTTGGGCGGCGGATTGGGGTTTAGCGCCTTGCCTTGGCGCTGGGCGTTACGCAATTTGGCGGCTGAGCCGCGCGCCGGCGCCGGGCGGTTGTTGGCGATTGCGTTTAGTTTGGGCGCTTTGGGGTTGAGCGTCACGGTGCGGGATGATATGGCGCAGGATTGGCGGCGGCAGTTGCCGGCGGGGGCGCCGAATTATTTTGTATTGAACGTTTTTCCGCCGCAGTTGCAGGATTTTACTCGCCGTTTGCGGGAGTACGGTATGCAAGACAGCGCTTGGTATCCGGTGACGCGCGGCAGGCTGATTGAGGTGAACGGAGAACCGGCGGGGCAGCGGGCGGTTGCGGGCGGGCAAGGGCAGTATGCGTTGGAGCGGGAGTTGAATTTGACTTGGGCGGAGACTTTGCCGGAGGATAACCGGGTTACCGCCGGTGAGCCGTGGACGGATTTGATTCCGGGTTTGGCTTCGGTGGAGCAAAAGGTGGCGGAGCAATTGCAAATCAGGCCCGGTGATAGTTTGACTTTTTTAATCGGGTCGCGGCAAATCAGCGTGCGGGTGTGGAATATCCGGGGCGTGGAATGGCAGACCATGCGGCCGAATTTTTATATGATTTTTTCTCCGGGTACTTTGTCCGGTTTTGAGTTTGCCTATTTGAGCAGTTTTTACGCGGCGGATACGCAAAAGCCGTTGCTTAGGGATTTGATGCGGCAATTTCCGGCGGCTTCATTGTTTGATGTGGACGATTTGTTAAAGCAGTTGCGGGAGTTGTTGGCCAAGTTGACCGGAACCCTGGATTACGTGTTGTATTTGGCCGCGGCGGCCAGCCTGTTGTTGTTGTTGGCGGCGGCTTATGCCGATTTACCGCGGCGGTTTTACGCGGCGGCCTTGTTGCGCGCCTTGGGCGCGCGTAGCCGTTTGTTGTTGGCGAGTTTGTGCCTGGAGTTTACGCTGCAAGGGGTTTTGGCGGGCTTGTTGGCGGCGGCGTTGAGCGAGACGGCGCGCTTTATGTTGTATAGCTTTGTAGCGCGCATGAGTTATCACCTGCACTGGGAGCGGTTGTGGTTGCTGCCGCTATTGGGCGCGGTATGCTGCTGCGGGCCGGGTTTGTGGGCTTGCCGCCGGGTTTGGCGCGCGCCGCCGCTGGCGGCGCTGCGAGGCGGGGCGGATTAAATCCGCGCTAGTTCCGCCAGTGGCCAGCGCGGCCGGGCTAGGATTTCCAGATTTTGGGTTTGCCCGGCCGCCAGGCGTTGATAGCCGGCATAGGCGATCATGGCGGCGTTGTCGGTGCAAAATTCCGGGCGCGGAAAATAAACTCGGCCGCCGAGGCTGGCGGCCATGTCTTGCAGTTGTCGGCGAATTTGGGTGTTGGCGCTGACGCCGCCGGCGGCGACCAGGCGCTTTAGGCCGGTTTGTTCCAAGGCGCGACGGCATTTTATGGTTAGGGTGTCGGCCATGGCTTGCTGGAATGCGTAGGCTAGGTCGGCGCGGTCTTGTTCGGTTTTGACTTCTTGTTGTACGGTTAGCAGAGCGGCGGTTTTCAGGCCGCTGAAACTGAAGTCCAAGCCGGGTTTGTCGGTCATCGGCCGCGGAAAATGAAACCGCGGCCGGCCTTGGGCCGCCAGTTCGGCTAGTTTTGGGCCGCCGGGGTAGGGCAGGCCGAGCAGTTTTGCGGTTTTGTCGAAGGCTTCGCCGGCGGCGTCGTCTAGCGATTCGCCTAGCGGCAGGTATTGGCCGATGCCTTGCACTTGGATCAGCAGGGTGTGGCCGCCGGAGATCAGCAGGGCGACGAATGGGAACGGCGGCGGTTCGGCTTCTAGCATCGGGGCCAGCAGGTGGCCTTCCATGTGGTGCACGGCGACGGCAGGTACGCCCCAGGCCCAGGCTAGGCCGCGCGCGGCGGAGGCGCCGACCAGCAGCGCGCCCATCAGGCCTGGGCCGGCGGTGTAGGCGACGCCGCCCATGCCGGCCGCCGAGACGCCGGCTTCAGCCAGGGCTCGTTTGACCAGCGGCGCCAGTTTGCGCAAGTGGTCGCGGGAAGCCAGTTCCGGCACTACGCCGCCATAGGCGCGGTGAATGTCTATTTGGCTGTGCAGGCAGTGGCTGAGCAAGCCTAGCCGGGGATGGTAAACGGCGGCGGCGGATTCGTCACAGGAGGTTTCTATACCAAGGACATACATTTAAGTTTTTGAAAAATTTAATTTCGGGTTATAATTATCCGTTTAACGGGGTTGTCCTGAGGCCCCAAGAATTGCTTACATACTAACATAATTCGGATTTTTACTGATGCCATCGATTAAAGTTAAAGAAAATGAACATTTTGACGTAGCTATTCGCCGTTTCAAGCGGGCTTGCGAGAAAGCCGGGGTGTTGGCCGAAGTGCGCCGCCGCGAGTTTTACGAGAAACCAACCACCGAACGTAAACGTAAAGGCGCTGCCGCGGTGAAACGACATTTGAAAAAATTGGCGCGCGAGCGTTATGCGTTGAAAAACCTGCGCCGCGGTCGTCCGCAAGCTTAAAGATATTTGATGATGCTGAATTTAACCAATCAAATCAAGGATGAAATGAAGGTCGCCATGAAGAGCGGCGATAAGTTTCGTCTGGGGGTTATACGCTTGATTTTGGCCGCCATCAAGCAGGTAGAGGTGGATGAGCGGATCGAGTTGGACGACGCGCGGGTGCTTACGGTGCTGGATAAAATGCTGAAGCAGCGCCGGGAGTCTATCAAACAATATCGCGACGCCGGACGGGATGACTTGGCGGATGTCGAGGAAGCGGAAATCACGGTTATTCAAACTTTTTTGCCGCAGCCTTTAACGGATGCCGAAATCGAGGCCTTGGTGGCGGCGGCCATCGCTGACTCAGGCGCTGCCTCGGTGAAGGATATGGGCGCGGTGATGGCGATTTTAAAGCCGCAAATGCAGGGCCGCGCGGATATGGCGGCGGTCAGCGCCAAAATTAAGGCGGGTTTGAGCGCTTAAACCCGCGATGAATATGTCGGGTAAAATTCCTCGACAGTTTATCGACGATCTCTTGTTGCGAGTCGATCTGGTCGATCTAATCGATTCGCACGTTCCTCTCAAAAAAAGCGGTGCTAATTACACGGCGCGCTGTCCTTTTCATAACGAAAAATCACCTAGTTTCTCTGTTAGCCGGGAGCGCCAGCTTTACCATTGTTTTGGCTGCGGCGCCAGTGGCGATGCGATTAGTTTTTTAATGACCTTCAACCATTTGGAGTTTGTGGAGGCGGTGGAGGATTTGGCGATGTTCGCCGGCATGCCGTTGCCGCGGGAGGAAACTTTCACGCCCGCCGCGCCAAAACTGGATTTAAGCCGCGGTTATCAGGTGTTGGAGGCGGTTGCATCATTTTACTTAGAGCAGTTGAAAGGGCCCGAGGGTCAGGCTGCTCGCGCGTATTTATTGCGGCGCGGGGTGAGCGAGCAGATTGCCGGTGAGTTTATGCTGGGTTATGCGCCGAACAGGTGGGAGGCATTGCTGAGCCGCTTTGAGCGGCAGGCATTGATCGATGCCGGTATGTTGGTGGTCAGGGAGGACGGTAAGGCGTATGACCGGTTTCGCGGCCGTTTGATGTTTCCAATCCGCGATAAACGCAGTCGGGTGATCGGTTTTGGCGGCCGGGTGTTGGATGATAGCCAGCCTAAGTATCTGAATTCGCCGGAGACCGCTGTATTTTCCAAAGGCCGCGAGGTGTACGGATTGGCGGAATTGTTGCAGCGGCAGGCGCGCCCGCCGTATATTCTGGTGGTGGAGGGTTATATGGATGTGATTGCCTTGACGCAATACGGGGTCACTTCGGCGGTGGCGACATTGGGTACGGCGACGTCGAAGGCGCATGTGGATTTGTTGTTCCGTTTCACTCAGGAATTGGTGTTGTGTTTCGACGGCGACCGCGCCGGGCGGCAGGCGGCTTGGCGGGCGGTGGAGGCGGCGTTGCCGGCTTTGCGCGACGGTCGGCGTATCCGCGTTATGTTGTTGCCGCAGGGGCAGGACCCGGATTCCTGGGTGCGCGAGCTGGGGGCGCAGGCGTTTGAGCAGCAGATTGCGCAAGCTATGTTGTTGTCGGATTACTTTTTTCAATACTTGAGCGCGGATTTGAGTTTGCACGGCGTGGAAGGCCGGGCTAGTTTGTTGGCCTTGGCCAAGCCGCAATTGGAGAAAATTCCGGTCGGATTTTTTCGGGATTTGATGTTCGGCCGCTTACGCGAATTGACCGGCAAGCGCTTGGCGGATAAACAGTCGCCGGCGCGTCCGCCGCGTATGCCGCAGGGAGCGCGCGGCGGCGGTAAGTCGCCGGAGTCGAATTTGTTGCGCAAGATACTGTCTTTATTGGTGTTGTACCCCCGATTGGCAAAGCATGCGGTTAATCAGGATTGGTTGTTGACTGACATCGAACCGGCCGGAGCGGCCGTGCTGCAAAGCTTGCTGGCGATGATAGCGCAACGACAACCGGAAAATAGCGCGGTGTTGTTGGAATATTTTCGGGATACGCCGCATTATAATACCTTGGCGGCGCTGGCGAACTTGTCCTGGGATGCTCCGGCCGGCGGCGAAGAGGGCGAGTTTCGCGGTGCTTTGACGCAGTTGGCCAGATTGTTAAGGGAGCGGCGGATGGCTGATTTGATCGAAAAAGTTCGAAGTGGAATGAAGTTGACGCCTGAAGAATTGGCGGAATTCAGGGCGGGCGGAAAATTGGGCGCTTGAAGCGTGCGCCGGCATTCCAGGTAGGATGCATAGTTTCACGTGGTTAGGCAAAATACATTAGGCCGGCGCGTTAACCTTTCAAGATGGTTTTTTCTGGGGGTGGTTTAAACTAGCGGCAGGCTTAGTTTTACCTGCGGCTGTAGTCAAGTCTTGCGGTTGGGTGGCTTTTCTGAGTGGATTGTTATAAATGCCGGCAATTAACTGTTTTCTTATTTTTTATAGTGCCAGACTGTGTTTCGCATGATTAAGTGCGTCGCGCGCGGGGCAGTATTATGAATCCGTTGTTGCAGGATTTAGTCTAAAAAACTCAATAGTAATGAATATATGACACTATTTAGTCCATGAGGACAAAATAGGCGGAAATTTTATAACCTGTTGTTAATTATCAATATTTTATGTAGTGTTTGCGGGCGCATGGCTCTGTACACGACAAAACCTAAACAAGCCCGAAAGAAGGTTGCCTAAGTTTATGACTTGAAAGTCCATCGCTAATCTGTTTCACTCTCTAGTGACCAAACAAGGGGGTGAACATGGAATTAAGCGATGGACTGAGAGCG
>CAIYSZ010000035.1 GCA_903928965.1 uncultured Pseudomonadota bacterium | reverse complement strand
GCACTGGCGCGAAGCTTGGAAATACGGCGAACGCGCCTTTAGATATTGCCAGCACGACATCGGCCACGCTCTGGCCGGTCTCGGCTACGCCGCCGCCGGTTTGGGCTGGAGCGTGCAATTATGCGACACGCTCAGCGACCGGCAAATCGCCGCGTGGCTAGGACTGGACCGCGCCGAGGACTTTATCGCCGACGAACGCGAACACCCGGATCTCATCTGCCGTCTACTCCCCGCCGCAGCCGGCCGCTCCAGCCACGGCCAAACCGACGCCATCCCGGCGCTGCCGACCGAACCGCCGGCGGCGGACTGGCAAGGACGCGCCGAACCGCTGGGTAAACACTTGTATCACTGGCCGGTCATCACCCGAGCCGCGGAAGACAGCGCCAAACCGGCCACTCCCGCCGCGGCTTGGACTCCGCCGCTTGTGCCGCTGCCTCCGCCCAGCGCCGATCAGGCCGCCAGCCGTATCATCCGCCAGCGGCGCAGCGCCCAACACTACCACCCTCAGGCCGCCGCGCTGCCCCTGGCCGATTTCCACCGCATCATGCTAGCCCTGCTGCCCAACGCCAAACCACCGTTCAGCGCCTGGCCCTGGCCGCCACAAGTGGACTTGTGCCTATTCGTCCACAATGTCGCCGGTCTCGTTCCCGGTTTGTACTGGTTTTCGCGTGGCGGCCAAGACATCGAGCAAACTAAAACCCGCATGCAAGCCAATTTTGCTTGGCAGCCGCAAGCCGCGCCCTATCCGCTCTACCTGTTAATTCCAGGCAACGTCAAGAAAAGCGCCAAAACCCTAAGCTGCCACCAAGACATCGCCGGAGACAGCGCCTTTAGCCTAGGTATGCTGGCCAGCTTCCGCGACAACATCCAAGCCGCCGCCTGGAATTATCGCCGCCTATTCTGGGAATGCGGCCTACTCGGCCAAATTCTGTATCTAGAAGCCGAAGCCGCCGGCGTAAGAGGCACCGGCATCGGCTGCTATTTCGACGACGCCCTGCACGGCGTACTCGGCCTCAGCGACGACGCCTACCAAAGCCTTTATCATTTCACCATTGGCCGCCCGCTTACCGATAACCGGCTGCAAACCTTGCCGCCCTATCAACACCTAGGCTAGCGGGTATCGGGTATCGGGTATCGGGTATCGGGTGTCGGGTGTCGGGTGTCGGGTGTCGGGTGTCGGGTGTCGGGTGTCGGGTGTCGGGCTAGGGCATAGGGTATCGGAGACCAATCGCCCAGGACTCGACGGCTTCATAAAGCCCCACGCCACCGCCTCAGGTTTGCCAAGGCCGGCATTGCCTCGACGATCTAGCTTTTTGGGTAGAGCCAACTAAACTTTTCTGCGCGCATAAAAAAACCGGTCCGCAAGTCAAGCCCGCGAACCGGTTCGGATAGAGACTGCATCATTGTATCAATAAACCACTATCTGTTGCACTGCATACGTTGTAACTAGCCAACGGAGTTTTTATCACGGTAGTCAAGGCGGCGCTTTTTTCGGTTGGCACGGTCAAATCTTCATATACCCCAAAGGTGTCGCCAGGAGCGGTAGCCAAGGAATAGTACACGAACAAATCGTTGCCGCAACCGTAGAAATCCGCTAGTTCAGCTTGAACATATTGATTCATCCGCGGGTCGTTTTCGGCTTGCTCAGCCAAGGTGGAATTAGATTCTTGGCTCAAATCCGGGCCGCCTTCATAAGTTACGCTTTTCAAGCCGAAGTACTTAGCCAAGCTTTTAAAAGTGACGCCGTTCCATACCACGCCGCCGTTATAGGCTGGCAAACCGGTGAAACCCGCCATATATTGATTCAAGGAGGTTTGCAAATTGGCGAACAAGCCATCCAAGGTCGTGTCACTGGTAGACCCGCCGAAGTAAGGCGCGCCGCCGATGGCGTAGAAATATTGTTTAGGCGCTCCGAAGTTGCTGTTCACATAGCGCAAGGCGTCTTCGGTTAGGAAAGGTTGCACGTCTTGAAAGACGAACACCGGCCGGATGACAGTATTGATAGCCGCTTGACCATAGACTTGGGCGAACAATTGGCTGACGCGAACCAATTGGTGCGCCACCCGCCGGAAACCCCAATACCATTGATTATTCACGCCATCGTAATTCAATGTTGCGTCCGCTCCGCTGTTAACGTCGTTGATCGCGGAGTTCAAGTTAGCGGAATTTTGCGCAAACTCGCTATTCCATACTTCGTTGCTGTACTCCACGTACACGTGCAAATTAGAATTCAAATTCGCTTTCAACAAAGTAGCCAATTGAATCACATAGTTATTCGTGGTGGTGTCGGTCAAGTCCACGCCTTCAGGGATATTGATCCAAATGTCCTTACCGGCCGCGTTCGCCAATTGAATCACGTATTCCCAAGCGATACCGCGCGGGTCTTGCTGCGTCGGAGCGGTAACCGGTGTGCGACCGGTCCAGGCGGTAACCGGGTTGCTATTGGTGTTGAGCAACTCCATGGTGCGGAGCACGCTAAACGGTTGCAAGGTATTTAATAATTGGGTGGTGAACACTTGGCCTGTGCCGAGTGCGTATCCAGGCCGCAATAATTGCAAATTTTGCACCCCGTTATTGGTATTGTAAAACTCCAAATCCAGGCCGGTTTGGGTAGGGCCGACCACCACTTGCGCGGTCGTGGTGTTGGTGGCGGCGTTATAGACTTGATTAATAATTTGGTTGCCGTCCTTGGAGCCAATATTCGCCTGACCATTAAAACTTAAGGTATACGTGCCGAACATGCTGGGATAACTGGCAGTCAACGGCCGTTGCAATGGATCATACGGAATGGTGATGAAATACACCCCAAAATCGGTAGTCGGCCAGCCGTTGGCGTCCAACGGCGGCGGATTGGTGGAAGGATCCCACGGATTATTGATGTTGGCGAAGCCGCGTGACTGTTTCATCACGTCGACGAAAGTCAACTGCCGGTCACCCCAATCGCTGACGCTGGACAAATTGATGCCCACGGGCGTGGCGCCTGACGCGGGCTTTGCGGCCACCGTGATGGAAAGCGAACCGGAGCCCGCTGTATTGGCGGTAGAACCGGTGCAAACCAAAGCATAGGTTCTGGTGGTAGTCAAGCCGTAAAGAGGTTTGCTGCCGGAGACGGGAAGCGTGCCGGACCAGCCGCCGGAAGCGGTGCAGGAACTAGCGTTTGTAGCTGACCAAGTCAATACCGTGACTCCGTTATAAGGCACTGAGGTAGGCGCTGCGCTCAAACTAACGATTGGTTTAACACTCGGCGCTGCTACGGCGGGTGAATTAGAGTTCGTGGAACCGCTTCTACCACCGCCTTCATTCCCGTCATCCGCCTGGGCCAACAGCGGCATGATCAAAAGACTGGCAATAATTAAGTGCAAAATGTTTTTATAGGTTTTCATGACTGCATCCTCCATGCCTTGCCGCTATTGCAGCATATGTATCTAACTTTTCATTCAATGTTCACCAAGTTGTAAAACTTTAACAACTACCTTTAACTGCCAAACAACTCCAACCTGTCATAAATTTTCCGATTAGTGCTCGCCAGCAGATGGGTATAGTAAACATCAAAAACGACGCGTCCGAATCGGATAAATCACCTATGTAGCACTACGTAAGCAGATGAACCTAGGTAAAAAAACACAGTTGTTTATACTTAAGTAGTATTACCTAGACGACTTAGATGTCATCACGAACCTGTAATAATATTTAATAAAATATCATACAGGAATAATAAGTAGAACATATTACACACATTAAATCCATCTTTATTTATGTCGAGCCTAACCCATTGATTTAAAGCACATATACTCCTAGAAACCGTAAATGGAATTTTTCCTAAAATACAGTGTCTTAGCCACATTTAATAACGCACGCCCTAGACTACACAGCAAACTGGGTTGATCAAAGTGAATTGAAATTGTTAAAGCGCGTAGAGATTTGATAAGACGCATCGCTGAACCCGTCAACGGTTAAAAAACTATAAACTTATATCCTAAGTACGGCAATATGAGAGGATCAACCAATTATAAACATACAATTTACTATTAATTAACAAAACAAAAAAGCTTATTGACAATTTATTGTAAAAAACAATAGAACTGACAAATAAACGATCGAAATTGCTCGCTGCCGCGCAAAAAATCGCATCGGCAATCTCGCATAACCATTTTTACCGGAAATTAGTTTATTACCGCGTCAAGAACAATTGGATACGGCTGGAGCTCAAGCAAAGCCTATCGTTTGATGTAATTTAGCGAAAGTAGAACAGCGATACCAGCTTAGCTTAACAGCAAGCATTAGCTAAACTTAGCGTTAACCTAATTAACAGGCTGTTGAAAAATTCATTTTGTCAAAAAATCACCACAATATATTGTGTCAAAACAACTTCAATTCACTATATATTGATCAAGTCTGACAAAATTTTGATAAAGTCGACAGTCCGTTAAGCAACCTCTGATTAAATCAGTTTTTCAAGCAAACCTTGGTCTCAAGTTGTTGATTTTAATAGCACTGAATTTTGAAGCAACGAATTAATCAGAGATTCCTTAAGTACTTATGCATGATAAATCAGGTATCACAGCACGATAAGTCATTGATTTATTTAAAATAAGAATGTCGGAATTTTATATATAAGTATTTTTTCGCGCTTTATTTGCGCTGGAGCAGCGCCCGGACAATCACCGCGGATTGCGGCCGAGCAGAAACAAGGCATGCTCAAGCACTTGCGCAGGAGCTATCCGGTTTAGAGAAAAATCATTTTTATTCAAGCGGCGCGGATTGACCGGCGATGGGGATTTCAAAGCCAAATTATCCTCGGTAAGCCAAATGCGACTGACCGGAGTCGGCCCGAACAACGTCAACGATGGCCGGTTCAAAGCCCAAGCCATATGCGTGGGGCCGGTATCGTTACCTATAACTAAATCGGCGCCCGCCATCACCGCTTTCAAATCGTTTAAGTTCAATCTGGGCAATATTTGCGCGTCGCTACGTTCGGATAACCATTGCGCGCCCCGCCATTCTCCGGAGCTGCCCCAGCAAATCCACTTATTTCCCGGCAAGCCCTGAATCACCCGCAAATATAAATCCAGAGGGTAGTTTCGGCTCGGCCAAGTAGATCCGATAACCAACACAATATTAAACTGCCGCGCATTGAAATAGGCAGCCAAATCGGCCGCCGGCGGACGAAAAAACAAATACGCTTGTTTCCTCATTAGAGCCTCGGGCGCCAGCCGAATACCCAAGGGCTGGGTCAACACCGCCAGATTGCGTTCCAAAGTGTTGCCGGCGTAATCGCAACTTACCCGGTTCCGGTAAAACCAAGCCGCCGCCGGCTCGCGGATGGAACGCCGGTCAAACCCGGCGCAATGCGGGCTCAGCAAGCGGGCGACGATAGCCGACTTCAACAAACCCTGAGCGTCTATTACCAAGTCATAATTCTCGGCCGCGTAAGACCTTACGCGGGCAAGTTCCTTCCCCAACAACCGTTTATTGCTTTTCAGGGACTTGAGATTAACCGGCAAAATTCGGCGCAGATGCGGATTTTCCGCCAATATTTCAGCGAAACCTTGCTCCACCACCCAATCGATCTCCAGTTCCGGCCGCGCGGCCTTGATAAACTGCAAGCCGGCCATGGCATGCACGATATCGCCCAAGGCGGAAAGTTTAACAATGGCAATGCGCATTTTGATTTAAATAACCTAACAACTTAACCGAGCAAGGCCGCCAACACCCGTTGCGGCGGCAACTGGGTCAAGCAATGGGTGTGTCCCAACGGACAAACCCGCTTAAAACAAGGCGCGCAAGGCAATTGCAAACTCAAAATTTTGGCGGCGGCATGCAATGGCGGCGTAAACCCCGGATCGGAAGAACCGTACAGCGCCACCAACGGCTTGTCCAGCGCGGCGGCGACATGCATCAAGCCGGAATCATTACTGACCACCGCCTCGGCCAGCGCCATTAAATCCACGGCTTCCGCCAGCGTGGTGGCTCCGGTAAAATCGCGGCAAACGCCGCCGCTTAATTGCACGATCTCCGCCGCCACGGCGGCATCCTTAGCCGAACCGAACAACCAAACCTGCCGCCCTTGAGCGGACAATTCGCGCGCCACTTCGGCAAAATGCGCCGCCGGCCAGCGTTTAGCCGGCCCGTATTCCGCTCCCGGACACAGAATCACGATCGGCCGCGCCGGATCAATCTCAAATTTGGCGACAGCCGCCTGCTGACCGGCCGTATCGACACTTAAGAGCGGCGGCGGGCAATGAGGCGCAGGCGCATCCGCCGGCAAGCCCAAGGCCGCGAATCGCTGCACCGTCATCGGCAAGCGACGTTTATCCAGGCGGCGGACATCATTCAACAAACCATAGCGCCATTCGCCGCGGAAACCGGTGCGTAGCGGAATATCCGCAAAAAAAGGCGTCAAGGCCGATTTCCAGGAATTAGGCAGCACAATCGCTTGGGCGTAGCCAGACCCGCGCAATGCCCGTCCCAAGCGGCGACGGGCGAAGAAGCCGAATTCACCATGCCCCAGCGGCAAGGCCATCGCCCGCCGCACTTCAGGCATACGCCCGACTAAGTCCATACTCCACGCCGGAGCCAGCACATCCACCGCACGCTCAGGACTTTGCGAGCGCAAAATTTTAAACAGGCTTTGCGCCATCACCATATCGCCGACCCAGGCCGGGCCGACCACCAGGCAAACGCCGGCGGCGCTCACGCTGAACGCGTCAAACTAAGCCACTCGCGGTGATCGGCGCGACGGCCATTGACGTAATCAAAATACAAAGCCTGCAATTTCTCGGTAATCGGACCGCGGCCGCCATTGCCGATGGCGCGGCCGTCGTATTCGCGAATCGGCGTCACTTCGGCGGCGGAGCCGGTAAAAAAAGCCTCGTCGGCGATGTAAACCTCATCCCGGCTAATGCGTTTCTCCAGCACTTGCAAACCTTGCTCGCGAGCGATGGTGATAATGGTATCCCGAGTGATGCCTTCCAGGGCCGAAGTGGTTTCCGGGGTGAACAACACCCCGTTACGCACGATGAATAAATTTTCGCCGCTGCCTTCGGCGGCGAAACCCTCGTGATCCAGCAACAAAGCCTCGTCGAAACCGGTGGCCAAGGCCTCTTGCAAAGCCAGAATCGAATTGATGTAATTTCCGTTGGCCTTGGCCTTGCACATCGTGCTGTTGACATGGTTGCGCGTATACGACGAAGTGCGGATGCGTATGCCTTTTTCCAGGTTCTCCGCCCCCAAATAAGCGCCCCAAGTCCAGGCCGCGATCATCACGTGCACTTTTAAATTATCCGCGCGCAAGCCCATGCCTTCGGAACCAAAAAAACACATGCTGCGAATATAAGCGCTGTCCAGATTATTCTTGACGATGGCATCGCGATGCGCTTGATTCATCACATCCTTGGTAAAAGGAATCCGCATATTCATGATATGCGCCGAACGGTACAAGCGGTCGGTATGCTCTTGCAATTTAAAAATGGCCGGCCCCTCCGAGGTGTGATAAGCGCGCAATCCTTCAAACACGCCGGCGCCGTAATGCAAGGTATGGGTCAAGACATGAACTTTGGCATCGCGCCAAGCAACCCACTCGCCATCCAACCAAATCCAACCGTCTCTGTCATCCATCGTTTTCATCGTTAAACAACCCGCAATTATTTAGTGTCCAATAAAAAAATGCCAGCGAAGCGACCGCTAGTCATAACTTTATATTGTACTATAATCCTTGACCAGAATTAACAGGCGGCCACCGCCCGCCGAAAGCGGTAAAGGCGCGTGGATTAAGCGGCGGGCTTTTTGAATGCGAACACAAAATAACGCAATGCGTCCAGGCGACTAGCCCATTCCACGCTCAACACCGTCAACGCAATAGTAAAATCAGCATAACTTGACAGCGACCGCAAGCCGGATTGTTTGGCCAGCCCGCGCAAAAAACGGTAAGTCGGTAGCGTCTCGCGGGTGATGTTTTGCTCCAGTTCAACGCTAAAGCCTACCTCCGACGCCAATTCCCGGTAAGCGCTTGGGGTGAATCCCACATCGCAAGCGCCGAAAAATCCGTCGCTCAGAAAACGGGCCGGCTTGAATCCGGCAAACCGGTTAAGTCCGGGACTCAGCAGAAAATCGGAAATGGCCAGATAGCCGCCCGGTTTTAACACCCGGAAGGCCTCGGCGAAGAATTTTTCCCGGCTGGGAAAATGAAAAATACATTCCACCGCCAGCACCGTATCGAAACTCGCGTCCGCAAACGGCAAGGCGCAAGCGTCGCCGTGATGAAATCCAATCCGATTGCCGCGCCGCGGCTGGATGAGTTGGCGAGCGCGCACTAACTGGCGCTCGTCGATATTCAATCCCTTTAGCGCCAAATTTTCATAGCGCTCGTTCAGTGAAGCCAAGGTGCCGCCAAAGCCGCACCCCGCATCCAGCACCGTCTGACCGTCGCCCGCTCGCCCCGTGTCTTGCACCAAGCGGCTCAAATTTTCCGCGGCGGCGGCAAAGTCGGCGGAGTCGGCGCGCGCCTGCTCCGGAAATTCCCAATAACCCCAATGCACGTGGCGGCCAAAACTATCCTCCAACAAAGGATGGCCTTGTTCAAAAGCGGCGAGCAAATAATCGAAATATGGCAATGGCTTATGCATGGCGTGCCTTATGAGAGTTACGGTAACTAAACGCCATTTTGCGTCAAGCGCGGCCCTAGGTCAAACCGCCGCTTTCAAACTCTCCGCCCGCTGATTCCGCGACAAAAGATTATTCACCGCCTGCTCCGGCGGCAAATCGCGGAACAATACCTGATACACCTGCTCGGTAATCGGCATCTCCACGCTGTGCTGCAAGGACAATTTATACGCCTCGCGCGCGGCCGAAATGCCCTCGATTTCCTGCGCAATTTCGGCGATGGCGCTATGCGCCGGCCGGCCTTGTCCCAACGCCAGACCAAAACGCCGATTGCGCGATTGATTGTCGGTGCAAGTTAAAATCAAATCACCCAAACCGGTCAAGCCCATAAAGGTATCGGCCTGCCCGCCCAGCTTTAAGCCTATGCGCATGATTTCGGTCAAACCGCGCGTAATCAAAGCGGCGCGGGTATTAGCGCCAAACCCCAAACCGTCCGCGATGCCGGCGGCGATGGCCAACACGTTCTTGCACGCGCCGCCCACCTGCACCCCGACCATGTCATAGCTGGTATAGGTTCGGAAATACTGATTATGCAACACACGGGTCAACAGCGCGCTAGTCGCGTCGGAATTCGAGGCGATGGTCACCGCCGTCGGCAAATTCGCCGCCACCTCGGCGGCGAAAGTCGGACCGGCCAACACCGCCGTCCGGGCCTCTTCGCCCAGCACCTGATGCGTCACCTCGCTGAGCAATTCGCCGCGCTCCGCATCAAAGCCCTTGCTGGCCCAGGCAATATGCTGCTCCGGACGCAGCCACGGTTTTATTGCCAGTAACAAAGCCCTGTACCCGTGGCTAGGCACGCAGATCAGCAACAAATCGCTGACCTCCACCGCCTGCCGCAAATCGGCGCAAATCGTCAAGTTGGCGGGAAAGGCGTATCCCGGCAAATAACGCCGGTTCTCCCGCTGGGTTTGCAGATCGGCGATATGCCCAGGGTTATGCCCCCACAACAAAATACTTCCGCCGTTCCTGGCGGCCAGCAAAGCTAAGGCCGTACCCCAGGAACCGGCGCCGAGAATGGAAATAACCGGCGGCATTAATTTAAAGTTTGCGGCTCCAAACTTTGCTGCGCTTGTTGGAGGTGTTGCACATACAAGGCGTCGAAGTTGACCGGCGCCAAAATCAATTGCGGAAAACTGCCTTTGGTCACCAAATCCGACACCGCTTCACGCGCGTAAGGGAAAAGAGTGGCCGGGCAAACGATACCTAACATAGGACCTAATTCTTGATCGGTAAACCCGCCCATCAAAAATATGCCGGCTTGTTTGATTTCGACCAAATAAGCCACGCTATCAGCGGTTTTCACCGTCACCGTCAGGGTCAACACCACTTCAAACATGGCGTTATCCAGCGGTTGCACTTGAGTGCCGAGATTCAACTCGACGCTAGGCTCCCATTTTTGGGTGAAAATGATCGGGGCGTTCGGCGTTTCAAAAGATATATCCTTCGTGTAAATCCTTTGAATCGCGAACTGCTTTTCGGCAGTTCCATTGGCTTCTGACATTGAATAAAACTCCTAGGTTAAAAAAATCGCATTGTTTTTATTACTTTTTTCTAATTGGCAGCTTGTTATCCTCCCAGGATTGCATGCCGCCCGCGATATTATACACTTGCTCAAACCCGGCCTTGATAAGAGTTTTGCAAGCCGACGCCGAACGATGACCGGCTTGACACACCACGATCAAAGGATATTTTTTATATTCGTCCAATGAGGTCAATTTGCTTTCCAGCTTATCCAGCGGGATGTTCAGGGCATCCTCAATGTGACTTTTATTAAACTCCTGCGGCTCGCGCACGTCGATGACCAAGGAATGAGAAGCATTGATCTTGCCCACCGCCACCAAAGGCGACACGCTATCGAACTTGTTGAAACTATTCGAGATTAAATCTTGCACCAGCAAAAAAACAGCGCAAAACCAACAAAACACCAACAAATAATGATTAGTCGCGAATTCTATGTATTGATCCATGTTTAACTAAAAAAATTAATGATTTCAAACGGGTAGAGATGTGCAAAACACGCCGCGCATCATCTGAATCAGATGTATCACACGCTCGTCGTCAATATAATAATAGACTCGATTCGCTTCTTTTTTAAAATCTAAAATGCCCTTGTCGCGCATGATCGCCAAGTGTTGCGAAATATTGCTCTGGCTGGTGCCCACCCGTTCCACGATATCCTGCACACTGATGGACTGAGTGCCCAGCACGCACAAAATTTTCAAGCGCAATGGATGAGACATCGCTTTTAAACACCACGCCGCGCGATTGATGTCACGGTCTTCATACATAATATTGGAGTCGCTCGGATTCGAGTCGTTCAGATTCATAAGCCAAATGAAAACAGAAATTTGAACAAAGGGCGCGACTTTTTCCGGCCGCTCCCCGCTAGGACACTCGCCCGCGGTATAATGCCGCAACATTAAGCCGCTGGATTTACATCATTGCTATGCCAATCTAACAGACTACGCTTTATTGTCAATACCTAATATTCTAAAACAGCCTAAAATTTCGCGCCTTGGCGCTTAGGCGATTGCGTTCCGCCGGCTTTTACCGCTTGGCGAAAAAACCTGAAACTGGGAGACAAACCACATGCCTCATCGACCCAAACCATTGATACTATTAATTCTTGACGGCTTCGGACTGCGAGAGGAAATCGCATACAACGCCATCAAGCTAGCCAACACGCCTTGCTGGGACGCTTTACAAAAAAACTACCCGATGACGGCAATCGATTGCTCCGGCGATGTCGTAGGGCTGCCTAGCGATCAAATGGGCAATTCCGAAGTCGGCCATTTGCATATCGGCGGCGGCCGTTTAATGCGCCAAGAACTCTCCCGCGTCAGCCATGAAATCGAAACCGGCGAATTCTTCGCCAATCCGGTGTTGAACAAAGCCGTCGATCTGGCCTTGGAAAAACAATCCGCCTTGCACGTACTGGGCCTACTCTCCCCCGGCGGCGTGCATAGTCACGAAACCCATATCGCCGCCCTGCTGCGCCTCGCCGCCGAGCGCGGTTTAAAAAAAATCTATTTGCACGCCTTTCTTGACGGTCGCGATGTACCGCCGAGAAGCGCCGCCGCCTCCCTGGAATATATTGAAAACACCTTCCGTAACCTCGGCGCGGGCCAGTTCGCCACCGTAGGCGGCCGTTTTTACGGCATGGACCGCGACAACCGCTGGGAACGCGTGGAGCAAGCTTACCGCGCCATCGTCCGCGGCGAAGCCGAATATGTCTACCCCAGCGCCGCCGCCGCGCTGGAAGCCGCTTACGCCCGCGGCGAAAACGACGAATTCGTCGCCCCCAGCCTCATCGCGGCTGACGGACAAGCGCCCATCGCTTTGCACCCGGACGACAGCGTCGTGTTCATGAACTTCCGCGCCGACCGCGCCCGTGAAATCTCACAAGCCATCACCCTTACCGGCTTCGACAAATTTGAACGCGGACGCGAAGCGCACCCAGGCTATTTCGCCACCCTGACGGAATACAATAAAGACTTCGGTTATCCGGTCGTCTACCCGTCCGAGGATGTCAAAAACAGCATCGGCGAAGTCATCTCCAATCTGGGCATGAAACAATTGCGCATCGCCGAAACAGAAAAATACGCCCACGTCACCTTTTTTCTGAACGGAGGACGCGACGAAGCATATCCGGGTGAAAACCGCATTCTCATTCCGTCGCCCAAGATTAAAACCTACGACCTGCAACCGGAAATGAGCGCGCCGGAAGTCACCGACCGTTTAGTTGAAGCCATACGCAGCGGCGAATACGACATCATATTCTGCAACTACGCCAACTGCGACATGGTAGGCCACACCGGGGTGCTTGATGCCGCCATCAAGGCCGTGGAAGCCGTGGACGCTTGTTTACAACGCGTGGTTGATGCCACGCTGGCAGTCGGCGGCCAAATCCTGTTGACCGCCGACCACGGCAACATCGAACAAATGCTGGACGAAGAAACCGGCCAACCGCACACCCAGCACACCACCAATCTGGTGCCGCTGGTTTACATCGGCGGCGACAAACCCCTGTTGGACGGCGGCAATCTAGCCGATCTGGCGCCCACCATGCTCAATATCCTTGGCCAGCCGCAACCCCGCGAAATGACGGGCCGGGTATTGCTCTAAACCATGCGCTTCGGCGTTCGCTGTTTGATCAGCGCCGCGCTGTGGCTAAGCAGCGCGGCGCTGGCCGCCGAAACGCTGGCGGAAAAAAACCAGGCCCTGTCCGCCCGCGTGGAAGAAATGGACGCTCAGCTGAAGGATATGGCGCGGCAAAAAGGCGAACGACAAGAGCAACTGAAACAACTGGAAAAAAAATACGGCGAACTCAGCAACGCCCTGCAAAGCATCAAACTCGAACTCGCGCGGCAAGAACAACAACAAACCGAGACGCGGCGCAAAATCGCTGCCCTGCAACAAGACATACAAAAACAGCAAACCAGCTTGGCAAGGCTATTGCAATCCGCCTACGCCCTTAGCAGCCAAGACGGTTTAGGGCGGGTGCTCAACCAATTCGATCCGGCCCTTTCCTTGCGCATGCCGGTCTATTACGACTTCATCAGCCAAGCCGGGGTGCGCAAATTGCAAGCTCTGCAAAGCAGCCGTCAGGCCCTGGAACAACTTGAAAGCGAACTACTGCAAGAATCCGAAACCCTGACCCTCACCCTACGGCAAAAACAACATGAAACCGAAGCCCTGCAAGCCCTGAAACAAGAACGCGAGCAACTGCTCGCGCAACTCAATGTTGATTACCAAACCAAGCGCCAAGAAATGCAACGGCTGGCTCTGGATCAGAAAAAACTGAGTAACTTAATTACGTCCTTACAGAAATCAAGCGAAAATGATAAACTAGACGGAAATCATCGGCAGCCCGCGCAACCGTTAACCATTCATGAAAACCCGGTTAACCCGAGACCGACCGTAGCGGTGGAAACACCGGCGACCTACCAATCCTTTAAAGAACTGCAAGGCAAGCTGCCTTGGCCGGTAACGGGAAGCATTGGCGCGCATTTCGGCGAACGCCGTTTTGAAACGCGTTGGGACGGAGTATTGATCAACGCAAGGGAAGGCGCGGACATCCGCGCCGTCGCCCCGGGCCGGGTAGCCTACGCCGATTGGTTGCGCGGCTACGGCATGATGCTGATCATAGACCACGGGCAAGGGTATATGAGCCTTTACGCTTTTAACCAGAACTTGCGTAAAAAAGCCGGCGACCCGGTGCAGGCCGGCGAGGTCATCGGCGCGGTCGGCCGCAGCGGCGGCCGCGCCCAATCCGCATTGTATTTTGGCGTTAGAATCGCAGGCAAAGCGGTAAATCCGGAACTATGGTGCAAATAAAACCGTCGTTAATTAATATTTTCAGGTTACAAAAGGTTGTTGGAGTTTTAAAACACATGCAAAAACACAAAAAAGCACTCATTTTAATTATAGGCATGCTCGCCGGCGCTACATTAAGCCTATGCGGCAGCGTATTCGCCGAAAAAGACAAGGAAACGGCGCCCGCCAACAACCACCATGAAGACGCCCAGGGCTTGCCGTTTGAAGAACTGCGGAACTTCACCGAAATCTTCGGCCGCATCAAACAAGACTACGTAGAGCCCGTCTCCGACAAAAAACTGCTGGAAGACGCCATCCGCGGCATGCTATCAGGCCTCGATCCCCACTCCGCTTATCTGGGCGGCGAGGAATACAAAGAATTGCAGGAAGGCACTTCCGGCCAATTCGGCGGCTTAGGCATAGAAGTCGGCATGGAAAACGGTTTCGTCAAAGTAGTGTCGCCCATAGACGACACGCCTGCGCAAAAAGCCGGCCTCAAATCCGGCGATTTAATCGTGCGCCTGGATGACAAACCGGTCAAGGGCATGACCCTGGCCGACGCCGTGAAAACCATGCGCGGCGAACCCGGCACCCAAATCGTGCTGACCGTAGTGCGTGAAGGCGAAGAAGCGCCGCTCAAATTCAGCCTGACCCGCGACATCATCAAGGTCAAAAGCGTCAAACAACGCCTGCTCGAAAAAAATTACGGCTATTTGCGCATCAGCAGCTTCCAATCCGGCACCGGACAAGGCCTGAACGACGCCATCGGCGAACTTAAAAAAGAGAACGAAGGCTCGTTGAAAGGCCTGGTACTCGACTTGCGCAATAATCCAGGCGGGGTATTAAACGCAGCGGTCGACGTCAGCGACGCCTTCCTGGATTCCGGCTTGATCGTCTTTACCGAAGGCCGCATCAAGAACTCCGAAATGCGCTTTAACGCCTCCCCCGGCGACATCATCAACGGCGCGCCCATTGTCGTGCTGATCAACGGCGGTTCGGCCTCGGCCTCGGAAATCGTCGCCGGCGCATTGCAAGACCACAAACGCGCCATCATCATGGGCGAAAAATCCTTTGGCAAAGGCTCGGTGCAAACCATCCTGCCGATTACCAACGGCGCCGCCATCAAATTAACCACCGCGCGCTATTTCACCCCATCCGGCCGCTCGATTCAAGCCGAGGGCATAGAGCCCGACGTCAAGCTGGAGCGGGTAAAACTCGAAGCAGTGGAAAAAACCAAATTTGAAAACATCAAGGAAGCCGATCTCAACCGGCATTTGGTTAACGGCAACGCCGAAAAACGCAAACTACTTGAGGAAGATGCGCCGGAAAAAGACAATAACGAGGGCGGCGCGGATGTCGAAAAGGAACATGACGCCAAAACCCTGAACGATTACCCGCTTAACGAAGCGTTAAATTTATTAAAAGGCATCTCCATCCTCAAATAAATACGAACCGGCCCCTGTGTCCAGCGGCGCTTGCGCGGCTGGACACAGGGGCCGGCGACTCGTCAGGCTCGTTCAACCACAACTGAATTCTCAAATACGCCATGAGCATCACGGCAATTTACCCCGGCACGTTCGACCCGATTACCAACGGCCATCTTGACTTAATCCACCGAGCGAGCAAACTATTCCAGCGCGTCATCGTCGCCGTGGCGGTCAGCCAAGGCAAAATGCCCTTGTTCTCGCTGGATGAACGGGTGGACATGGCCAAACAAGTCACCATTGAATTCGGCAACGTGGAAGTCATCGGCTTTGACACATTGCTGGTGGAATGCGCTAGGGTGCATCACGCGGCGGTCATCATTCGCGGCTTGCGCGCGGTATCCGACTTCGAGTACGAATTTCAGCTCGCCAGCATGAACCGGCGTCTGGCGCCGGAAATAGAAACCGTGTTTCTCACCCCCGCCGAGCAATACGAATTCATTTCCTCCAGCATGATTCGCGAAATCGCCGGATTTCGCGGCGATGTATCGGGTTTTGTGCCTGAGCGGGTACAAAAAAACTTGATAAACAAATTTTTTTCGGAGTAACTCATGGCGCTTATAATCGGCGATGAATGCATCAATTGCGACGTCTGCGAACCGGAATGCCCCAACGGGGCCATCTCTCAAGGCGAGGAAATATACGTCATCAACCCGGCGCAATGCACCGAATGCGTCGGTCACCACGACAAACCTCAATGTATTGAAGTCTGCCCAGTGGATTGCATAAGCCTAGACCCCGCCCATGCGGAAGACAAGGAAAGCCTATACCGAAAATTCATCCTGCTGAGCACGGATTAAGGCCGCTCCACCCCGCCCGACGCGCCCTCCCCCGCCGAAAATTTGCTTAACGTAAAACCGGCCTAGCCATGACCGCGGCGCAATAATTTAACCGTGTCTCGGCGCGAAAATTAGGGTAAAATTTCATGATTAAGCTCTATACAATGAAGTAGTAACACATCTTTAAGGAACAAAAATGCGAAAGCAGGTAGCGTTAATCACCGGAATAACAGGACAGGACGGTTCGTATCTAGCGGAGTTTTTATTGGATAAAGGCTATGAAGTGCACGGCATCAAACGGCGAGCCTCATTATTCAACACAGACCGCGTCGACCACATCTACCAAGACCCGCATATCAAAGACCCCAAATTTTATCTGCATTACGGCGACCTGACCGACAGCTCGAACCTGACTCGTATTCTTAGCGAAACCCAGCCTACCGAGATATACAACCTGGGCGCCATGAGCCATGTCGCCGTTTCCTTTGAATCGCCCGAATACACCGCCGACGTGGACGCCCTAGGGGCCTTGCGCCTGTTGGAAGCCATGCGCTTTTTAGGCATGGAAAAAACGTGCCGCTTCTACCAAGCATCCACTTCCGAACTCTACGGTCTGGTGCAGGAAATCCCGCAACGCGAAACCACGCCGTTTTACCCGCGCTCGCCTTACGCCGTGGCAAAACTCTACGCCTACTGGATCACCGTCAATTACCGTGAAGCCTACGGCATATACGCCTGCAACGGCATCTTGTTCAACCACGAATCGCCGCGGCGCGGAGAAACCTTCGTCACCCGTAAAATCACCCGCGGCCTGTCGCATATCGCACTAGGCCTGGATCAATGCCTGTACATGGGCAATATAGACTCCTTGCGCGACTGGGGCCACGCCAAGGATTACGTTCGCATGCAATGGATGATGTTGCAACAAGAAGAACCCCAGGATTTCGTCATCGCCACCGGCGTGCAATATTCAGTACGGCAATTCATAGAAATGTCGGCGCGCCAGCTCGGCATCACGCTAGGCTGGGAGGGCGAGGGCGTGCATGAAAAAGGCTATGTCGCCGCCAAGGAAGGCGATCTGGCGCCCGGCGTCAGCATCGGCCAAAACATCATCGCCATTGATCCCCGCTACTTCCGACCGTCCGAAGTGGAAACCTTGCTCGGCGATCCTAGCCTTGCCAAGCATAAACTCGGCTGGGAACCCAAAATCACCCTGGAAGAAATGATCGCCGAAATGGTGGCTCACGACCTGCAACAAGCGCAAAAACACGCCTTGTTGAAAAATCAGGGATTCAATATCGTCGTCAGCAAAGAATAAAGCGTAGCCACTATGTTCGAGTTCGACCTACAACAAAAAATTTATGTCGCCGGCCACCGCGGCATGGTCGGTTCAGCCATCCTGCAACAACTGCAAGCCCTTGGCTGCGGCAACGTCGTCACCCGCGACCGCGCGGAACTGGACTTGACCAACCAAGCCGCCGTAAGCGATTTCATGCAGCGGGAAAAACCGCATTGCGTCGTGCTGGCGGCGGCGCGGGTAGGCGGTATACACGCCAACAACGTGTATCCGGCTGAATTCATCTACCAAAACCTGATGATAGAATGTAACATCATCCATCAGGCTTGGGCGGCTGGCTGCCAAAAACTGTTATTTCTCGGCAGCTCCTGCATCTACCCCAAACTAGCCCCGCAACCGATGGCCGAATCCGCCCTGCTGACCGGCCCGCTGGAACCGACCAACGAACCCTACGCCATCGCCAAAATTTCCGGGATTAAGATATGCGAATCCTATAATCGGCAATACGGCGTGGATTACCGCTCGGTCATGCCGACCAATCTCTACGGCCCGAACGACAATTTTCATCCGGAAAACAGCCACGTCATCCCGGCCCTGTTGCGAAAATTCCATCAAGCCAAACTCGACGCCGCCCCTAGCGTCAGCGTCTGGGGCAGCGGCGCGGCCAAGCGCGAATTTCTGCACGTCGACGACATGGCCGCCGCCAGCCTATACGTATTGCAAATCGACGCCGCCGCCTACCAAGCCGCCACCAGCCCGATGCAATCGCACATTAACGTTGGAACCGGCGAAGACGTCAGCATCCGCGAATTGGCGGAAACCATACGTCTAGTCACCGGCTACCCGGGCGAAATCGACTGGGACAGCAGCAAACCCGACGGCGCGCCGCGCAAACTGATGGACATCGGCAAACTGCACGGCCTAGGCTGGCGGGCCAAAATCAGCCTCGCCGACGGCCTAGCGTCCACTTATCAATGGTTTTTGCAACACCAGGACCGGTTCAAATCGCAATAAGCTCCGCCAGCGCGGCTCGCCTTTTGGTAAAATCGAACGTTTACCCGCCGGTCCGCCGCCATGCAGACTTATCAACTATTCGCCACCACGCCTAAAGCCCTTGAAGGGCTGCTAGTCTCTGAAATAGAGGCCCTAGGGGGGCGGAACATCCAACCCACGCTAGCCGGCGCATCGTTTACAGGCGATTTGAGCATGGCCTACAAAGCCTGTCTCTGGCTACGCACCGCCAGCCGGGTATTCCTGCGTCTGGCCGAATTTCCGGTCTCCAGCCAGCAAGACCTTTACGCCGGCGCCTCCGGCGTGGACTGGAGCGAGCATTTACAGCCGGACGCCAGTCTGGCGGTCTCTTGCAACGTCAAAAACAACCCCGCGATTAACCATAGCCATTTTGGCGCGCTCAAGGTGAAGGACGCCATTGTCGACCAAATGCGCGCCCGTCACGGCCAACGCCCCAATATCGACACCGAACGCCCCGACCTGCGTGTTAATCTCTATCTGCATAACACAGAAGCCCAATTATATCTCGACCTGTCCGGCTCCAGCCTGCATCAACGCGGGATACGCGAAACCACGTTGACCGCCCCGATCAAGGAAAACCTGGCCGCCGCCATCTTATTGCGCGCCGACTGGCCGAAAATCGCCGCCGGAGGCGGCAGCCTGCTCGACCCGATGTGCGGGTCCGCCACCCTGCTCATTGAAGGCGCCATGATCGCCGCCGATTGCGCTCCCGGCCTATCGCGGGATTATTTCGGCTTCCTCGGCTGGAAACAACACGACCCCGCCCTCTGGCGCGAGCTATTGACCGAGGCCGAACAGCGCCGCGCCGCCGGCCTGCTCCGCCTGCCGGTCATCGCCGGCTTCGACCAAGACCCGCGCGCCGTCGCGGCCGCCGTACAACACGTCGCCAACGCCGGCCTGACCGGCAAAATCCACATCGAAAAACGCGACATCGGGCGCGCCGCGCCGGCGGCAAGCTGGCCCACCGGCCTAGTCATCTGCAACCCGCCCTATGGCGAACGCCTCGGCGACCCGGCTCAAGCGGCCGAACTTTACCGCCGATTCGGCGACGTCCTGAAAACCCATTTTCCGGGCTGGCGGGCGGCTATGATCATCAGCGACCAAGAACTCGGCTTTCGGCTCGGCCTGCGCTCGCAAAAACCGATCACCGTTTTTAACGGCGCGCTGGAATGCAAACTGCTGCGCTTTAACATCGAACCGGCGGCGTTCTTCACCCCCAAACCCAAAACCGAGCAGGAACAACTCGATTTAATCAAACAGCAAAGCCAACAATCCGCCGACCCGCATGCCGAAATGTTCGGCAACCGCCTACGCAAAAACCTCAAAAAACTCGAATCCTGGCGCAAGCGGGAGCAAATCGACTGTTTCCGCCTCTACGACGCGGACTTGCCGGAATACGCCGTCGCGGTAGACGTCTATCAAGGCGAGCAAACTTGGGTCAACGTGCAGGAATATGCCGCGCCGAAAACTATCCCCGAAACAACCGCCAACCTCCGCCTCGCCTCGGCCGTCTCCGAAATCGGCCGCGCGCTGCAAATTCCGCCGCAACAAATCTTTTTGAAAATCCGTCGCAAACAAAAGCAGCTCAACCAATATGAAAAACTGCAAACCGGCGGCGAATTTCACGTCGTGCAAGAAGGGGGTTGCAAATTTTGGGTTAATTTCAGCGATTATCTGGACACCGGACTCTTCCTGGATCACCGCCCCATGCGCCTTAAGCTGCAACAACAAGCCCGCGGCAAGCGTTTTCTCAACCTGTTCGCCTACACCGCCAGCGCCAGCGTTCACGCCATCAAGGGCGGAGCATCCGCCAGCCTAAGCATAGACATGTCCAACACCTATCTGGAATGGGCGGAGCGCAATTACCGGCTAAACGGCATCCAAGGCGACCATAAACTACTGCGCGCCGATTGCATGCAATGGCTGGACGCGCAAAACCGGCTGCCCAATCCCGCCAAATTCGACCTCATCTTTCTGGACCCGCCCACATTTTCCAATTCCAAGAAAATGGATGAAACTTTCGACGTGCAAAATGATCATGTTACATTAATACGGCACGCCTGCGCCTTACTGAACCCTGGCGGCGTCTTGTACTTCTCGACCAACTTCCGCCGCTTCAAACTCGACCGGGATGCGCTGGCCGCGCTCCACATTGAAGACATCGGCGCCGCCAGCATCCCGCCTGACTTCAGCCGCGATTTGAAAATTCATTATTGCTGGAGAATCAGCCCATGAAACACAGTATCCGCATCACCGTCAAAGGCCGCGTTCAAGGCGTGCATTACCGGGCCAACGCGCAAAAACAAGCCTTGGGACTCAACATCACCGGATATGCCAAAAATCTGGACAATGGCGACGTCGAAGTGGTCGCCATAGGGCATCCTGAAGCGTTGCGGCAATTGGCCGATTGGTGCGGCCAGGGACCGATGCATGCCCAAGTCGTCGAAATCATTGTGCAAGACCACCCAATCGAAGAATCACACTCTCATTTTGCGGTACTTTAATAAATCTAAATTTTCCAGTCGTTTCAGATTACAATAGTAGGTATTTTTTTAAAGACAATTCTAATGAATTTGGCGACCAACATCGTACGCATCGCAACCCGGCAAAGCCCGCTAGCCCTTTGGCAAGCCGAGCATGTGGCCGACCGTTTGCGGCTGGCGTTCCCCGGACTGCAAACCGAATTGGTGAAAATGGTCACCCGGGGCGACAAAATTCTGGACGCCCCGCTGGCCAAAATCGGCGGCAAGGGCTTGTTCGTCAAGGAATTGGAACAAGGCCTCCTTGACGGCGCGGCCGACATTGCCGTGCATTCCATGAAAGACGTGCCGATGGAATTACCGGAAGGCTTGCAACTTTCCGTCATGCTCGAACGTGAAGACCCTCTGGACGCATTTGTTTCCAATCGTTACCGCTCTTTAAGCGAGCTGCCGCCCGCCGCCCGCATCGGCACCTCCAGCCTACGCCGGCAATGCCAAATCCAGGCCTTGCTGCCGCAAGCCGAAATCATCGGCCTGCGCGGAAACGTCAACACCCGGCTGGCCAAGCTGGACGCCGGTGAGTACGACGCCATCATCCTGGCCGCCGCCGGATTAAAACGCCTGGATCTGGCGGCCCGGATTAACGCCGCGCTGCCGCCGGAACTCAGCCTGCCCGCCATAGGCCAGGGCGCCATCGGCATCGAATGCCGCGCCGGCGACGCCGCCATACTCAGTTACATCCAAACCTTGCACCATGAAGACACCTGCATCCGGGTAAGCGCCGAGCGCGCCATGAACCGCGCCCTGAACGGCGGCTGTCAAGCCCCTATCGCCGGCTACGCGGAGATCGGCGCCGGCCGGCTACGCCTGCGCGGGCTGGTAGGCTCGACTGATGGCCGCGTGCTATGCCGGGCCGAAGCGGAAAGCGGGTTGGATCAGGCGCAAGCCCTGGGCGAACAAGTCGCCCAAGAACTATTGACCCAGGGAGCGGCGGCCATACTGGCCGAGCTAAACGCATGAACACGGTATTAGGCGGCGCGCGCATCGTCATCACCCGTCCGGCGGGACAAGCCGACTCGTTGCGCCGCCTGATCGAAAGCCAAGGCGGCGCGCCCATTTTATTTCCCTTGCTCGGCATTGAACCCTTACCGCCGCCTCCGCCCGCGGCATTAGCCCAAGCCCTGCAATCAGATTGGTTGATCTTCACCAGCGCAAACGCCGTGGATTATGCCCTGCAAGCCTTCGGCGACGCCAAACCGGCTGCCGGACGACCCGCGGTCGCCGCCGTCGGCGGTACCACCGCCGGCCGCTTGCGCCAAGCCGGCTGGCCGGTGCAATGCGTCCCGGCGGAAAATTTCAGCAGCGAAGGCCTGCTGGCGGAAGAAGCGTTCCGCGCCCCCGCCGGGCAAAATATCGTCATCGTCCGCGGCGCGAGCGGCCGTGAACTCATTGCGGACGCCTTGCGGCAACGCGGCGCGGAAATCAGTTACCTGGAACTTTATCGGCGAACCAAACCTAAACCGGACGTCGGAGGCCTGGCCGAGTTGCGAAACTCCGCCCATGCCGCCATAATCATTACCAGCAACGAGGCTTTGCAAAATTTGTCTGCGTTGCTGGACCCGGAGCTATTCAATGCCATCCGCGCCGTGCCCTTGGTGACGGCAAGCGCCAGAATTGCACGCATAGCCGAACAACAAGGATTTATCCGGATCATCACCAGCCGAAACGCCACGGACGCAGCTATTTTAGAGACCTTGACGACCATATTTAACGGGGAAAACAGTGGCCGAACTAACTGAAGAACAATTAGAACAACCCGCGGTGGTGGTGAAAAAATCGCGCGCCGGCCTGTGGATAGGCGTACTCGCCATCGTATTAACCTTATTGCTGGCGGCGGCCGGCTTTTACTTTTTTCAACAGCTGCGGGTCAGCCAAGACACCGAAAACAACAAGGACAGCCAACGCCTAACCAACATTGACCATGAAATGAACGGCTTGCAAACCCAGTTGTCCACCTTGCAATCCCAAATCGCCAACATCAACAGCGAAATGACCGGCAAGGACAACCACTTCACGCAAACCTTGACCGATTACTCCAAACTGCATGATGAGCGCCTGACCAACACTCGCAAAGACCTGGAAACCGCCATCGCCTCTCTGCAGCGGCAACTCAGTAAAACCCGCGGCGACTGGCTGCTGGCCGACGCCGAATACCTGCTGACCGTGGCCAACCAACGCCTGCATCTGGTCGGCGACGTCGCCACCTGCCGCGAAGCCCTGGAAGCCGCGGACCAACGCCTGCGCGAAAGCGGCGACGCGGCGGTGTTCAAAGTGCGCGAACAAATCGCTAAGGAACTTGCGCTATTGAATAGCGCCAGCGTACCGGATATCGTCGGCGTTTATTCCGCTTTACAACACCTGCAAAACTCGGTGGATAATTTAACCGTATTACTCCCTCACGCCGGCAAACAACCCGACGCCGCCGAAATCAAGGAAAACCAAGCTGAACCCGGCGTGCTGAACACGCTGGCCAAACAATTCGACAGCTACGCCATCATCCGCCGTCACAAGCATGCCGCAAACGAAGTGCTGAGTCCGGAAGAAGCCGAATTCATCAAGCAACAACTGAAAGTACGCCTGGAAATGATCCAAATCGCCCTGGTGCAGCAAAACGACGCCCTGTATAACTCCAGCATCGCCGACGCCAAGGCATGGTTGCAACGCAGTTTCGCGGAAAACCAACGCAGCAACCAACTGGCGGCGGAATTGGACAAACTGGCCGCCATGCAAATCCGCAGCCAATATCCGGACGTCAGCGGCTCGCTAAAAATGCTCAAAGACGTCGGCAGGCTGCGCTTGGAAACCGACAAAGTCAACTTTGAAAAACCCAATCCGCCCGCGGAATCGACCGGCACGGTTCCGGCGAACGCGGAAGTGCGCTAATGGTGTCGGCATGAAGCAAATCAAATATTTTTTCGCCTCGCTAGTCGCGGTTGCGCTAGTCGCCTATCTGGTTCATCACTGGCTCATTGAGCTGAACGATCCGGGCTACGTATTAATCGGCGCCGGCGAATGGTCACTGGAAACCTCGCTGACCATGTTCACCGTTTTGCAAATCGCCGGATTTTTTCTGATCTATCACTTATTCAGATTAATCAGCGCCTTATTCCGCATCCCGGCGCAATATAGCAAACGCAAACACGCGTTGAAAACCAACCGCTCGCAACAAGCGCTTATCGCGGGTCTGTTCGACGCCGCCGACGGCAACTGGGAGCGGACGGAAAACGTGTTAATCAAACACGCCGGCCATAGCGGCGCCCCCTTATTGCACTACCTGACCGCGGCTCGCGCCGCCCAATCCCGCGGCGCGCTGGACAAACGCGACGAATACCTGCGGCAAGCCGTGGCGCATAGCTCCGACACCAATTTGACTGTCGGCCTGACGCAAGCCGAACTGCACCTCTCCGAGCAACAATTCAGCGACGCCTTGGCCACCTTGAGCAAATTGCACTCCATCAACCCTAGCCATGCCAGGGTGCTGAAAATGATGCACCAAGCCTACCGGCATCTGGAAGATTGGGAAGGCCTCAGCAAAATCCTGCCTTCGCTGCAACAAAACAAAATATTGCTGGAAACCGAAATCAAGCTACTGGAAACCGAAATCCACAGCCGCCTGCTCAAACAAGCCGCCGCCGAAAACGACGCCGAGGCGGTCAGAAACTGCTGGCGCAACGCGCCCGAACACATCAAATCCCTGCCCGGCATCGCCAACATCTATTTCGCCGCCATGATCAGCCTGAATGCCGGCGCGGAAATCATCAGCGCCGTTGAACTACAACTCTCACGGCATTGGGACTACACTACCTTGCTACTTTACGCCGACATAGACAGCGGCGACTTGCGCCAACATCTGCTGGCCGCCGAAAAATGGCTGGCGGTTTATCCCAACGACGCGGTACTGCAACGCGTGTTGGGCAAACTGGCGCTAAAACTGCAAGAAACAGAAAAAGCCAAACAATATTTATTTAAAAGCATCCACCTTGATCCCTCGGTGGAAGCCTATCAATTGATCGGAGAAGCCCTAATAACCCAAGGCGACAAGGAAACGGCGTGCGACTATTTCGTGCGCGCATTAGAACTTGCCAGCGTCGGCGTGGTGCAAAACATCGAAAGCATCACCGCCTAAAAACCGCGCCTTTAACCCGGCAGGAGGCGAATGTCATGCTCAAACCTCTACACTACAAAGGCCGCGGCGGCGGCAGCAACCGTAGCGGCCGTTTCGAGGCTCACAGCCGCGAAGCCGAAGACGATGGCTGGGGCAACCAAGACGCGGAACTACCGCCGCTGGCCACCGAAACCCTGCTCGACGCCAGCAAAACCGTCATCAACTACAACGACTCTCCGGACATCCCATTCGACCGTTCCATCAACCCCTACCGCGGCTGTGAACACGGCTGCATCTATTGCTTCGCCCGCCCCAGCCACGCTTATCTAGGTTTGTCCCCAGGCTTGGATTTTGAAAGCCGCATCCTGGTAAAACCCAATGCCGCCGAAATCCTGCGCCGTGAACTATCCAAACGCAACTACCAATGCGCGCCTATCGCGCTGGGCAGCAACACAGACCCCTACCAACCCTTGGAACGGGAACATCAAATCATGCGGCAAATACTGCAAGTATTGCTGGAAACCCGGCACCCGCTCGGCATCGTCACCAAATCCGCGCTGATCGAACGCGACATAGACCTGCTGAGCGAACTGGCACAACGCCGCCTAGTCAACGTCTGCGTATCGGTCACCACCCTGGACCGCGAACTGGCGCGCCGCATGGAGCCGCGCGCCGCCGCCCCGCAACGCCGCTTGCAAGCCATTAAAACCTTGACCCAAGCCGGCATTCCGGTGCACTTGATGCTAGCGCCGCTGATCCCCGGTCTCAACGACGAGGAAATGGAAAGCATAGTGACCGCCGCGCATGCCGCCGGAGCCGACAGCGCCAACTTCATATTCATACGCCTGCCCCTGGAAGTAGCCGAACTATTCCAAGAATGGCTGCACCGGCATTACCCGCTCAAAGCCGAGCGCGTACTCAGCCTGATCAAACAAAGCCGCGGCGGCAAATTGTACGACCCCAACTTTCATCAACGCTTTACCGGCCAAGGCGTCTACGCCGATCTGCTGAAACAGCGCTTCCATTTGATCTGCAAAAAACTGGGCCTAAATCAACCGAAACCCCCGCTACGTACCGATCTTTTCCGCAAACCGGAATTAAGCGGGCAAATGAGTTTCGATTTTTTTGATTAAGTACTTACGCATAAATAATTCGGCATTTATTACATTAAAAATCAATGGCTTATGATTCAGTAATACCAAATTTGTTATGAACAAGTACTTAAAACTTGTTAGATTAAGAAAACAAACGATACGCTTGGATCAAAAAAATACAGAACGTAAATTTCGGAGAATCTTATAAAAAGTAACCTTCAAACCATTACGCATCAATGAATTAAAAACAACATGCGCAAAAAATACAAATCGGTTTGAAAAATTAACCATCTGCGTTTGACTATTCCAATATTTAGAAATATTCTCATACCGATGACTACTTAAATGTTTATCGTGCGGAATAGAACCCAGCAAAATATTCTCAGATAAAGTCGGATTAAATGCTAAAATCCAAAACAAATCCCTAAGCATGGATTGATTCTGCAAAAACTCATGATTCACAAAAGACGCTAACTCGGAATTAAAATCAAATACAGCATCCAACTCATGGCGCAATTCAAATGAAAGCATATTTCTAATATTTTCAAATGAATTAGAAGATGACTCAACTATTCCTTGGCTTGAAATTGCGACTACGCGATTTTCTAAGGATATAAACGGCAATTCAATTAACTCAGCGGCATTATAAAAAAACTTCAACCAATCATCATACCCATTTTCCCTGCCGTTAAACAAGAAAAAATAAATTTTTTCATGACAATAAGCAGTAGGCGAACATCCTATGTAAAATCCGGCAATTTTTCTATTCAAAATAGTTTCCAGCGCCTTATGCGAATTAAGAGACCAACCCACATCCACTATTCCAATATCCTCGCGCTCGGAAAAAATTTTATGAAAATAATCTTTTGAAGAGTTAAATTCATCATTAACCTGCTCT